>DASSWO010000169.1:0-2538 GCA_035704795.1 Methylophaga sp.
CGCATTGCCATTGGTTTTTTGATTGTTCAGGATTTGTTTGTAATCCTGGCCATGATGGCGTTGTCTGCCTATGGTATTGGCGGCGATGCCGGTAATTCGCCCATCCTGCAAATCCTGACGGTATTGTTTTACGGGCTTATCATGCTGGCATTGGTTGGCGTGTTTATGCGTTATATCGCAACGCCACTGGTAAACCATATTTCCCATTCCTCAGAATTACTGGTGATTTTCGCTATCGGCTGGGCGACGTTGCTGGCATCCTTGGGGGAATATTTCGGTTTTGGCAAAGAATTGGGTGGTTTGCTGGCCGGTATTTCTTTGGCATCCACACCGTATCGGGAAGCGATTGTCGCCCGGTTATCATCATTGCGTGATTTTCTGTTGTTGTTCTTCTTTATTGCTTTGGGCACCGAGTTAGATCTCAGTTTGCTCGGCGATCAAGTGGGGCCGGCACTGGTGTTTTCAGTGTTTGTATTAATTGGCAATCCGCTGATTGTGCTGGCCATCATGGGGTATATGGGCTATCGCAAACGTACCGGTTTTCTGGCCGGCTTAACGGTGGCGCAAATCAGTGAGTTTTCACTGATATTTATGGCCATGGGTGTCAGCCTTGGCCATGTCACTAATTCGGCTTTAGGATTAGTGACATTAGTTGGATTGGTCACTATTGCCTTGTCGGTTTATATGATTACCTATTCGCATACTTTGTTTCGCTGGTTTGAACCGCTATTAAGCGTATTTGAAAGGCGCCAGACATTTCGTGAGCAAGCTGATGATCAGCATCTGCCATCACAGCAACAATATGATGTGATTATTTTTGGCTTAGGCCGTTATGGTGCAGTGATTACCGAGCGTTTTCAGGCCGAAGGAAAACGGGTGCTGGCGGTGGATTTTAATCCGGATGTAGTCAAGCGCTGGCGGCAACGTGGCTTTGATATTGTTTATGGCGATGTATCGGATATGGACTTTATTGAAATGCTGCCGTTGCAATCAGTACAGTGGGTGATATGCGCGATGCCGCAGCATGATTTGGGTGTCACTCATGAAGATCCGCGGATTGTCTTGTTGGATGCACTCAAACAACAGCATTATCAAGGAAAAGTCGCAGTTTCAACGCATTACACTCACGATATTGCCGGTTTAAAGCAACATGGAGCAGATTTGGTATTACAGCCTTATCATGATGCTGCAGAACAGGCCGTGGAGCGAATCAACGCCGCGTCAATTTAACCCGCCTGGCGCACACAGTTACGACCTGAAATTTTTGCAGCATACACTGCCTGATCAGCAGCTTGCAGCAACTGTTTGCTGGTTTGCAACGAACTGGCAATATCCAAAGTAGCCAGTCCGATTGATAACGTTATTTGCACCTTACGGCCACGATTGACGATAAAGTGCATCTCGGCAATCCGTTCACGCATTCGACGGGCAATATCGACAGCAACAGTGGCATCGGTATCTGTTAATAAAATGACGAATTCTTCACCACCATAACGTGACAACACATCGGTACTGCGCAGGCTGTCATTGAGCAGGGTCGCAACTTGTTTGAGAATAAGATCGCCGGCCTGATGACCATACTGATCGTTGACCCGTTTGAAATGATCTAAATCAACAAACAGGCAAGATAACGGTGTTTTCTGACGTTTGGCGCGGCTGACTTCTTCTTCGATGCGCTGATCAAAAAAACGCCGGTTATTGGCCCCGGTCAGCGGATCGCGCAGCCCCACCAATTTAATTTCTTCATGTAGACGGGCATTTTCAATACAAGCAGCGACCACAGCGGCCATATGTTGTAAAAACTGGGTGCCGATGCCGGACTGAAACCGTGAAGGATTCCGGCTGCCCAGATTCAGACAGCCCATCAACTGTTGTTGACGAATTAACGGTAATAAAGCTACCGAACCCAAATCGCTGGCGGCAGGAAACAGTTCAGCATGCTTTTGTGGTTCAAACGTCGATAAACGCGGTGTGCGTTGCAGATTAAAAAACTGATCCAAAGTATGAAAACTGTCAGTAAATAACAGTTTATGCTGCCACTGCGCATTATCCGGAATGTCATCTACCAAGCGCTGAAAGGCATATTCCGGATCATAAAGCAGCAAGGTGACTTCGGTTAGCTGAAATCGTTGCTGATGCTGCTCAAGGATCAGCGTTAATAAGGCGGACAAGCTGCCACAACTGAGTAAACTCAGTTCATATTGCTGAAAATTATCCTGTTTACGCTCGTTGCTCTTAGCAATGCGTAACAGGTCATCCAGCCGTCGTTGTAGCGTGCTTGCGTCTTGTCGCATCCGGCAGCCTTAGGCTGAAATCAGGAGATGGGCCTAATAATGGCGTATCGCGCGGGCAATTGTCCAGACTTCGAGGCGCGTAACCCCCTGTTTTTGCAGACAACGTCCAGCTTCAGCAACGGTATTACCGGTAGTGTAAACATCATCAATCAGCGCCACATGCTTAATACCGTGTAAATCGCCGCAACCGAATGCACCACGCAGATTTTTTCGACGCGCCTTAAACGGTAACTCACTTTGCGGC
>DASSWO010000218.1:0-3302 GCA_035704795.1 Methylophaga sp.
TGCCGGCTACGATTTGATCGTTGCCGCCAATTTACTGGATCGCTTATATGATCCGGCGCTGTTTCTGGAGTCAGTAAACGAGCGTTTAAATGCCGGTGGTTTATTAGTGCTGGCGTCACCTTACACCTGGCTTGAAGAACATACCGAAAAAGCCAAATGGCTGGGCGGCTTCAAAAAAGATGGCGAAAGCTTTACCACGCTGGATGGCCTGCACGCGATTCTGGATGCGCATTTTAACCTGGTGAGCGGGCCACAAATATTGCCATTTGTGATTCGTGAAACCAGTCGTAAATTCCAGCATACGTTGTCGGAAGTCACCATTTGGGAACGTAAAGCTTGAGTCAATTCAACTTCGGTCAGCCGATAGCGCGCGCCGACACCGGTGCGCAAAAATATGATAACCGGCAACTGATTTTCGGCCAGCCAGACGTCATTCCCTTGTGGGTGGCGGATATGGACTTTGCGGTGCCGCCGGCAGTCAGTGCAGCATTACAAGCGCGCGCCAGCCATCCGGTTTTTGGTTATCACCAGTTTCCGGAATCGTTGTATCAGGCCATACAGAACTGGTATCAACAACGTTTTGACTGGGTCATTGAGCGCCAGCATATTTTGATGTGCCCCGGTGTGGTGCCCTCGATTCATGCAGTGATTAATGCGCTGACCGAACCCGGTGATGGCGTCATTGTGCAATCACCGGTGTACTTTCCGTTTTTTTCAGCAGTGACGGAAACAGGCCGACAGTTGGTATTAAATCCCTTGCTGGAAACGGCCAGTGGTTATCAGATGAATTTGCCAGAGTTGGAAGCGCAGGCCAAAGCTGGCGCTAAAATGCTATTGCTGTGTTCGCCGCATAATCCGGTGGGCAGAGTCTGGCGCGAAGATGAGCTCAAGGCGTTACTGGCCATTGCCGAGCAGTATGATTTGTTGATTATTTCAGATGAAATCCATATGGATTTAGTATTTGCCGGCCACCAGCATTTACCGCTGACGACGCTGGCAAAACCAGGGCGGGTCATCACGGCTATATCGGCCAGCAAAACCTTTAATATCGCCGGTCTCAATCTGTCATCATTGGTTATCGAAAACACTCAACAGCGCCGTGCTATCGAAGCAGAGTTTAAACGCTGGCACGTCAGTGCCGCCAATCCATTTAGTATTGTTGCCACTGAAGCGGCTTACCAGTCTGGTGCCAACTGGCTGGACGCCTTAATGGATTATCTGGCGCAAAATCGCGACTGGATTACGGCTTTTTTCAGAGCAGGATTCTCCAAAATCCATATCAAACCTATTGAAGGGACCTATTTGTTGTGGCTGGATTGCCGTGAATTGGCGCTCGATGACAAAGCGCTGAAGCGGTTCTTTATTGAAGATTGTGGTGTTGGTTTGAATCCCGGCGCTATGTTCGGTGACGGCGGCAGTGGTTTTATGCGAATGAATATTGCGGCGCCGCGGGCGCTGCTACAACAAGCTTGCCAGCAAATATATCTTGCCTACCAACAACGCTTTAGCTGATCAAAATCAGTGCATTTTTTGTGCGCGCATGCACAAAAATAGCGCAAACTTTCTTTATTCTTCATTAGTTTGTCATTAAACCCCAGCAAAATCAGGCCATCGGCTTGTGGCATACGTTTTGCCACATCGTTTCGGTAACTACCAGAAGGAGTTTGGCAATGAGTGAAAATATTGGCACCACCGCTGGCGTTTTATGGCAGTTCTTACAACAAAACGGTCCGACCACTATGAACAAAATCGCAGAATCTTGTGGCTTGAACAGCAAAACGCTGCAACGCGCGATAGGCTGACTGGCCCGCGAAGACAAAATCGATTTTGTCAGCCGTGGCCGCAGTGAGTTGATTACCGTTAAATAAGCACAAGCTTAATCAGTACGGTATTTAACGACACTGAAAGCGTCACGAATATCACCCTGTTGGAAGCCGATGGCCTGATCGGCTGGATATAGGCGGTTAATTTCCGCCTTTAAACCGCCGTCAATGTTTTCGCCATGACAAGTCAGGCAAACTGGCTCAATGCCAATTGCTTTCATCATCCGTAAGGTTTCACTATCATCACCGACCGCGACAAACGTCAATTCGTTGCTCGGCGTACCGGCTTGTTTTTGTTGTTCAAAATCGTTTAATACAGCTTGCTGCCAGGACTTTTCCCAACAAATAACGTTACCTGACCATAGCAGATTTAACACGCATCGAAATGCCGGTCAGTTGCGCTAAACAATCGTTGAGTAGTTCATTTATCCGCTGAAAGCAGCCATGCTTGTACATCCGGCTTTTATCCTGCTAACCTTCGGGCAACCTGAAATTTGATGATAGCGAGCCAATGACGACGATTTATGATGCTTCGGCGATTGAGGTACTAACGGGACTGGAACCAGTCCGCAAACGCCCCGGCATGTACACCGATACCACCCGGCCAAATCATCTGGCGCAAGAAGTTATCGATAACAGTGTCGATGAAGCGATTGCCGGCCACGCCAAAACCATTCAGGTCATTCTGCACAAAGACCAATCCCTTGAAGTTATTGATGATGGTCGCGGTATGCCGGTCGATATTCATCCGGAAGAGGGTGTGCCCGGCGTGGAAGTCATCCTGACTCGGTTACATGCGGGTGGTAAATTTTCCAACAAAAATTATCGGTTTTCCGGCGGTTTGCATGGCGTTGGTGTATCGGTGGTTAATGCCTTATCAAAGCGGTTGGAAGTCGCTATCCGTCGTGATGGCATCAGTTACCAAATTGCTTTTGCCAACGGCAATCTGATTGAACCCCTCAGCGAAACCGGCACCGTCGGCAAAAAAAATACCGGTACCAGCGTCCGTTTTTGGCCGGATGTCAGCTTTTTTGATGCCCCCAAATTTTTAGTATCCAGATTGCGCCATGTGCTGCGTGCTAAAGCTGTATTGTGTCCGGGCCTGGTGGTCACTTTTGATGATTACAGCAGCGGTGAAAAAGTAAGCGATAGCTGGTGTTATGAAGATGGCGTTAATAGCTATCTTGCCAATGCTATGACCGATATGCCTTGTGTGCCGGCGAAACCGTTTGTAGGCCATTTTGCCGATGCCAATCAGGAAGTGGATTGGGCGTTAATGTGGCAGTTAGAGCCGGCAGAGGTGATTGCCGAAAGTTATGTCAATTTGATCCCAACGGCGCAGGGCGGCACCCATGTAAACGGCTTGCGCAGCGGTTTGCTGGAGGCATTGAGAGAGTTTTGTGAATTTCGCAGTCTGTTGCCGCGTGGCGTAAAATTATCCGCCGAAGATATTTGGGAGCGCTGTAATTACGTGCTGTC
>DASSWO010000227.1:0-4445 GCA_035704795.1 Methylophaga sp.
GTAAACCAAAAAATGTCTGGCGCTTATTCCCATTCAATGGTCGCTGGCGGTTTGCCGGAAATATCATAAGTAACGCGCGAAATGCCTTCGATTTCATTGATGATCCGGCGCGATACCAGATCCAGAAACTCATACGGCAGATGTGCCCAGCGGGCCGTCATAAAGTCGATGGTTTCGACAGCGCGCAGCGACACCACATAGTCGTAACGGCGCCCATCGCCCATGACGCCAACCGATTTCACCGGTAAAAATACAGCAAAAGCCTGACTGGTTTTGTCGTAGAGATCGTGTTTGCGTAGTTCTTCGATAAAAACATGATCGGCTTTACGCAAAATATCGGCATATTCCTTTTTAACTTCGCCGAGGATGCGCACACCAAGACCCGGGCCGGGGAATGGGTGGCGATAAACCATATCGCGAGGCAGGCCAAGTTCGACGCCCAATTTACGGACTTCGTCTTTAAACAATTCACGCAGTGGCTCAATCAGTTTGAGCTTCATATGCTCTGGCAGGCCACCAACATTGTGATGGGTTTTGATGACTTGAGCCTTGCCAGTTTTGGCCGCTGCTGATTCGATAACATCGGGATAAATCGTGCCTTGCGCCAGCCAGTTAACATTTTTCAGTTTGCCGGCTTCTTCATCAAACACGGCGATAAACTCACGGCCAATGATTTTGCGTTTGGCTTCTGGGTCATTTTCACCAGCCAGCGCATCAAGGAAGCGATCCTCGGCATCAACACGAATGACGCGAATGCCCATATGTTTGGCAAACATCGCCATGACCTGATCGCCTTCCTGCTGACGTAGCAGGCCGTTATCAACAAATACGCAGGTTAATTGTTCGCCGATGGCTTTATGCAGTAATGCTGCGACGACAGAGGAATCGACACCACCCGATAAACCGAGCAACACTTCATCATCCCCAACTTGCTGGCGGATAGTTTCAATGCTGTCTTCGATAATATTGGCGGACGTCCACAGACATTCACAACCACAAATTTCGGTCAGAAAACGCTCGATCATCCGTTGACCCTGAGTGGTATGAGTAACTTCCGGATGGAATTGCACACCATAAAATCCACGTTCTTCATCAGCCATACCGGCAATCGGTGCACTGTCAGTGCTAGCAATGACTTTAAAGCCTTCGGGTAACTGCATGACACGATCGCCATGACTCATCCATACATCGAGCATGCCAAAACCTTCTTCGGTGGCATGATCTTCAATATCACGAAGCAAATTAGAGTGACCACGGGCACGAATTTGCGCATAACCAAATTCACGATGGGATGACGATTCCACCTTGCCACCAAGTTGCATGGCCATGGTTTGCATGCCGTAGCAAATCCCTAAAACCGGCACACCCATTTCAAAAACACATTGTGGTGCAGCAGGGGCAGCTTCGCCGATGGTTGAGTCCGGGCCACCAGAGAGAATAATACCTTTGGGGTTAAATTCACGGATCTCTTCAGCACTGATCTCTGGATTACGCAGTTCACAAAATACGCCGGCTTCGCGAATGCGGCGGGCGATAAGTTGCGTGTATTGCGATCCAAAATCGAGGATTAAAATGCGGTGATCGTGAATAAGGCTGCTCATGACGGTCTCTTGCTGACAATAAAAACGGCCCCTTGCGGGGCCGGAGGTTTAACTAACCCGGTAATTCGGCGCTTCTTTGGTGATGGTCACATCGTGAACATGACTCTCATTCATGCCGGCGGTAGTGACGCGGACAAATTCTGGTTTGCTGCGCATTTCATCAATAGTGGCACTGCCGGTGTAACCCATACTGGCACGCAGACCGCCCATTAATTGATGGATCAGCGGGCTTAAATTGCCTTTGAATGGCACGCGGCCTTCGATACCTTCTGGTACCAGTTTGTCGGCTTCGCTGGACTCCTGGAAATAGCGATCGCTGGAGCCTTGTTTTTGTGACATGGCACCTAATGAGCCCATACCACGATAGGATTTATAAGCACGGCCCTGATAAAGTTCGACTTCGCCGGGCGCCTCTTCCGTACCGGCAAACATACCGCCGACCATAACTACATGGGCGCCGGCAACAATGGCTTTAGCAATATCACCCGAGAAACGTACACCACCATCAGCAATCAGCGGCACACCAGAGTCTTTAATGGCTTCGGCAACATTACTGATGGCAGAAATTTGTGGCACACCGACACCGGCAACAATCCGCGTGGTACAGATTGAACCGGGACCAATACCGACTTTTACAGCGTCAGCGCCGGCTTCAACCAGCGCTTTAGCAGCATCACCGGTAGCAATATTGCCACCAATAACTTGCAGTTCAGGGTGGTTTTGTTTGACCCAGCGCACCATATCCAGCACGCCTTGGGAATGGCCATGGGCTGTATCGACAACAATGACATCTACACCAGCAGCAGCTAATGCAGCAACACGAGTTTGACTTTCGGCGCCAATACCAACGGCTGCACCAACACGCAGGCGTTCCTGAGCGTCTTTTGACGCATAGGGATTATCTGATTGTTTTTGGATATCTTTAACGGTGATCATGCCTTGCAGATGAAATTTATCATCGACAACCAACACTTTTTCAATGCGGTTACTATGTAACAAGTTCAATACATCTTCGCGGCTGGCATCTTCACCGACAGTGACCAGTTTGTCTTTGCCGGTCATGATCGACGAGACCGGATTGTCAAAATGGGTTTCAAAACGTAAATCACGACTGGTGACAATGCCTACCAGATCATCGCCATCGACAACCGGTACACCAGAAATACCATGGGCACGGGTCAAAGCGACTACTTCACCAATGGTGGTGTTCGGGCTGACGATAATCGGATCACGTACCACGCCACTTTCGAATTTTTTGACCCGGCGAACTTCATCAGCTTGTTGTTCAATGGTCATGTTTTTATGCAAAATACCCAAGCCACCTTCTTGCGCCATGGCGATTGCCAGACGGCTTTCGGTGACGGTATCCATCGCTGACGAAATCAGTGGAATATTGAGGGTAATGTCGCGGGTGAGCTGTGTGGTCAGGCTGACATCACGCGGCAGCACATTTGAGTAGGCCGGTAATAACAGCACGTCATCAAATGTCAGGGCTTCTTGCGCAATTCTCATGGGGTGGGTTCCTGAATTTCCTGTAGTATGATCGGCAAATTATATCAGGAACTTGGGGACTTATGGCAGCACTTGTCTCATCTGATCCGCAGTCAAAATTAGCCCAGCGTAGCGTCAAAGATATTTACCCGGTGTCCCGGTTGGTTAAGGAAGTCCGGCTGTTACTGGATGGTTCGTTTCCGCTGTTGTGGGTGGAAGGCGAAATATCTAATTTAGCGATGCCAGGCTCCGGGCACATTTACTTCACCTTAAAAGATGCCGCTGCGCAGGTGCGCTGCGCGATGTTTCGTGGTCGCAATCAGCAGCTGCGCTTTACGCCGGAAAATGGCATGCAAGTTTTGCTGCGCGTTAAAGTCACGATGTATGAGGGCCGCGGCGAATTCCAGCTGGTCGTTGAGCATATGGAACCGGCGGGCAGCGGTGCCTTACAGCGCGCTTATGAAGCATTAAAAGCGCGGCTGGGCCAGGAAGGCTTGTTTGATACCGCCCATAAAAAACCGTTGCCGACGCTGCCACATTCGATTGGCATTGTCTCGTCGGCTGATGGCGCGGCCGTACACGATATTCTGAGCGTTTTAAAACGTCGTTTCCCAGCAATCAAAATCATTTTATATCCGGTGCCGGTGCAAGGTGAAACAGCGCCGGCGTTGATTGCTGAGGCGATCAAAACTGCGGATCAGCGCCAGGAATGTGATGTTTTGATTGTCGGCCGGGGAGGTGGTTCGCTGGAAGATTTATGGTCATTTAATGATGAGCGGGTGGCACGGGCGATTTTTGCCTGTGGTTTACCGGTCATCAGCGCCGTTGGTCACGAAATTGATTTCAGTATTGCCGATTTTGTTGCTGATGTCAGAGCGCCAACACCGTCGGCGGCTGCTGAATTAGCCGTCCCTGATGCCAACCAATTAAGCCGTCATGTGCAGCAGCTTTATCAGCGTTTGAATTTGCGATTGACGGGGTGGCTAAGTCAACAGCAAAAACATGTTCGATATTTGCAGCAACGTCTGCCTAAACCTCAGCAGCAACTGCGGTTGCAACAGCAAATGATCCGTCGTCTGAGTAGTCAGCAAAATGCAGCTATACAACGGTTTTTGCAGGCCAGACAGCAGCAAACCGATTATTTAACAGCGCGGCTGCAACATCCCAAAGCACAGATAGATCGGCAAAAACAGCGACTTGTTGAGCGTCAACGTCAGTTACAAAATGCCTGGCATCGCGTTTTACAACAACACAGCGCCAAGCTTGCACAGCGCCAACAACGTGTGCAGGACTTACAACTGTTATTACAGAAAAATATGGGTGGAAAGTTGCAGGCTTGCCGGCAACATTTAT
>DASSWO010000263.1:0-7104 GCA_035704795.1 Methylophaga sp.
ATCACTTTTAAAGAGTCTGGATTCACATCATCAAGATAGTTACCCGTTGCTTTTCCCGGTGCTTCGGCCTTGAACAAGCTGTCGTATAAGCGCAGTTCAACTTCTTTGCCCTCTGTCGCTGATACCCAGTGAATCACACCGCGTGGTTTCATTTCCGGTGGCGGATTCTGGCCGACCGTATCCGGCACTAACGAAGCAATCACTTCAATAATGGCACCGTTGTCATTCTTGATGACATCGTCAGCTTTAATGACATAAGCACCACGCAGGCGCACATAATCGCCAATCACCAGACGCTTGAATTTTTTCCGGCTCAAACTGGTGTCTTCAGTAAAATCCGACGCATCGATATAAATGTTTTGAGTGAAAGGTAATGAACGATTACCCATGGCTTCTTGTTGTGGATGGTTAGCTACCTCCAGCCATTCAGTACTTTCAGGGGCGTTCGTTATGCTGACTTTTAAAGGATTCAGCACACACATGGCACGCGCGGCGGTTTCATTCAAATCTTTGCGGATCTCAAATTCCAATTGGGCAATATCAACGATACCATCTGTTTTTGCCACGGCCAGATCATCACAAAAAGCGCGCAGCGCCGCAGCCGTAACACCGCGCCTTCTCATCCCTGAAATGGTTGGCATTCTGGGATCATTCCAGCCGGCAACGATCTGTTCATCGACCAGTTGTTTTAAATTGCGCTTACTGGTCACCGTGTAGTTAAGATTAAGACGGCCAAACTCATATTGCTTTGGCTTTGAAGGCACCGGCAGGTTCTCAATAAACCACTCATACAAAGGACGGTGATCCTGAAACTCCAGCGTACAAATACTGTGGGTGACACCTTCAATCGCATCTCCCTGCCCATGGGCAAAATCGTAGCTGGGATAAATACACCATTTGTCACCAGTTTGATGATGTGATTGTTTGCGAATCCGATAAAGAATCGGATCGCGCAGGTTCATATTGGGTGAAGCCATATCGATTTTTGCGCGCAGAACACAAAAGCCTTCAGCAAAATCACCCTGCTTCATTTTTTCAAACAAAGCGAGATTTTCTTCTACGCTGCGATTGCGAAATGGTGACTCTTTACCCGGCTTGGTCGCCCAGCCCCGATATTCACTGGCTTGTTCAGCGGTAAGATCACAAACATAGGCTTTGCCAAGTTTTATCAGATGAATCGCCCAGTCGTAAAACTGATCAAAATAACTTGATGCATAACGCACATCACCCGACCACTGAAAGCCGAGCCACTGCACATCTTCCATGATGGCTTCAATGTATTCCTGCTCTTCTTTGGCTGGGTTGGTATCATCAAAGCGTAAATGGCATTCACCGCCGAATTCTTTAGCCAAACCAAAGTTCAGGCAAATAGACTTGGCATGGCCAATATGCAAATAACCATTGGGTTCAGGTGGAAAGCGGGTCACCACTTTTCCAGCCAGCCTGCCAGAATCAATATCTTCCTGAATGATGGTGCGTATAAAATTGTGACTTGCAGCAGATTCCGACATACGTAAAGGCAGTTGTTAAAATAAACGCGCATTATACGCTGTCAGCAGCGTGGGGTAACAGCGCTGTTTACGGGATGCTGTCCCTGAAAATGTGTTTTGAATTGATGAGATGCACTATCATGGTGGTTTTTTAGCAATTTTGGACGCAAGCCATCATGAAACTACTCTATCGCCATTTGGCCCCCCTGTTTTTCGCTTCTTTTTCTCTGGCCGCTCAGGCGGAAGGCGGCGACGTGCAGCCCAAAGTAAAACTGGCCACTAATCACGGTGATATTATTATCGCCCTGAATGCTGAAAAAGCGCCCAAAACCGTCGCTAACTTTATTCAGTATGTGGAATCGGGTTTTTATGACGGCACCATTTTTCACCGCGTTATTGAAAACTTTATGATCCAAGGTGGCGGTTTTACCGAAGATTTTCAGCAAAAAACCACCCAAAAACCGATTCAAAACGAAGCCAATAATGGCCTGAAGAATACTAAGGGCACGATAGCTATGGCCCGTACCGGTGATCCGCATTCAGCGACCGCGCAATTTTTTATCAATACCGTTGATAACAGCTTTTTAAATTTCCGTGCTGAAACCACCAGCGACTGGGGCTATGCGGTATTTGGTGAAGTTGTCGAGGGCATGGATGTCGTTGAGAAAATCCGCAAAGTACAAACCACCCTGCGTGGCCCGCATCAGGATGTACCTGTTGACAATGTCATCATTGAAAAAGCCGAAGTCATTAATAAATAGATTTTGTTGGCATGACCCAGCTGTTTATTTCAGATCTGCATTTAAGCCCTGACCGACCGGATTTAACCCGGTTGGTCACCGACTTTTTATTGGATCAGGAAAGACCTGAAAGGCTTTATATTCTGGGGGATATTTTTAACACCTGGTTGGGTGATGATCTGGTATTACCCGAATATCAGCCATTTATTGGCGCGCTTAAACAGCTGCACGATCAGGGCACAAAGATTTACTTAATGGTCGGCAATCGTGACTTTATGCTTGGCAAGCACTTTGCCGCGGCAGTGGGCGCTGAATTACTACCCGATCCGATTATCCATTATTTTGGTAACACACCGGTATTACTGATGCATGGCGACAGTTTGTGCACTGATGATCTGAGTTATCAGCGCTATCGCAAAGTGGTAAGAAATCGTTTTTTGCAGTGGTGTTTTTTACGATTGCCTCTGCGCTTTCGGCAAAACATCTCTGATCAGATCAAAGCCAAAAGTAAGGCCAAAAAACGCAGTAAAACTTTTGAAATCATGGATGTTAACCAGAACACCGTTGAAATGGTGATGCATGCGCATCAGGTCGATATTCTGCTCCATGGCCACACGCACCGGCCGGCGATACATGATTTTCAGTTTCAGGGGCAAAAAAAATGGCGAATCGTGCTGGGAGACTGGCACGATTCACCTAGTTTTTTAGTGTTTAAGGATGGTACTTTCAGATTAGTTGATTCACGACTGGCATCCGGTCAGCTAACGCTTAATTTGTCAGCTTAGCGTTTTCATCGAGAATTTCCCGCAGCCGTTTTGGCGGTACATAACCGGGCAACATTTGACCATTTTCCAAAAATAAAGCCGGTGTACCTTCCACACCCAACCGCTGTCCGATTTCATAATGAGCAATCACCGGATTATCTTTACATATCTCGGTATCTTTAATTTCACGTTCGGCTTTGGCATCAGTCATCGCCTGCTTAGGATCTTTGGCACACCAGACTTTTACCAGTTTTTCGGCAGACTCTGATTCAACGCCGGCACGGGGAAACGCCATATAGCGAATGCCAATGCCCAGTTCATTGTATTCGTCGACTTGCTCATGCAATTTACGGCAATAAGCACAATCAACATCGGTAAATACTGTCAGCATATAGTCGGTTTTTTCTGGTGCGAAGATAATCAAATCTTCAGGTTTTTGCCGGCTCAGAATATCGGTTTTAATACTCAGCTCGCGTTTTTGTGTCAGGTTTTCGCGATTTTCCAGTGACAACACATCGCCCTGAATCAGATATTTACCATCGGTTGTGAAGTAGTAAATACGATCACTGATAACCGCTTCAAATAAGCCACTATCGCCCAATTCCGTCAGTGATTGCAATTGCATATCTGGCATTGCTTCTTGCAAATCTGCACGCAATGATTTGGCTGCATTAGATTCTTCTGATTTGACTACCGCAGATTCTTCTGCAGTCTCCTCAGCACAGGCGTTGCCAAAAGCCAAAATCAGCATGGCCAAAAATACATTCCGGGTAAATTTCATTCAGCTTTCTCTTAATCGCGAAAATTATTAAATTGCAGTGGCATCTCGATACTGTCTTCAGCACGTAACATTGCGATGACCTGTTGCAGTTCATCACGTTTTTTACCGGTCACCCTTACACTTTCACCTTGTACCGCAGCCTGGACTTTTATTTTGCTATCTTTAATCAGTTTGACAACCTTACGGCTGACATCTTTATCCAAACCTTCGCGAATTAACACTTCCTGTTTGCGAAGTTTGCCGTCACCTTTGGGATCTTTAACTTCTAAACACTTCACATCAATACTGCGTTTGGCGAGTTTCAGTCGCAGAATATCCAGCAACTGCTCTAGTTGAAAATCACTGTCAGCAAATAACGTCAGCAATTTTTCAGACTGCTCAACGCGTGCCTCGGTTCCGCGAAAATCAAAGCGCGTCGTAAGTTCACGATTAGCCTGATCGACAGCGTTGGTCAGTTCATGTTTGTCTATTTCAGAAACAATATCAAAAGAAGGCATTACCGCTCCTTAATACTAAAAATGCCGCGCAAGTTTAACACGGCTAGGCATTACAACATTCAGCCACGTGGATGAAACTTGCTATGCAGACTTTGCAGCCGGGCTTTGGCGATATGGGTGTAAATTTGCGTAGTCGATAAATCACTATGACCGAGCAGTAATTGCACCACCCGTAAATCTGCGCCGTGATTCAGTAAATGGGTGGCAAAAGCATGCCTCAGGGTATGTGGTGATAACGGTTTATCAATACTGGCCTGCGCCGCATAGCGTTTAATAATGTGCCAGAACGCCTGCCGGGTCATGGCTGCACCGCGCCGGGTCGGAAATAAATCTTCGGTAGCGTGGCCATAAATTAATTGCGGCCGGCTCTCCAGCAAGTATTGCTGGCAATAATCCAGTGCGGTTTCACCCAATGGCACCAGCCGTTCTTTATTGCCTTTGCCGATCACGCGGATTAAACCCTGGCGCATATTAAGCTGTTCCAGTTTTAAGCCCACCAATTCCGAGACTCGCAAACCCGTCGCATACAGCACTTCCAGCATTGTCCGATCGCGTAGTCCGAGCATGGCATAAGTGTCAGGCTGCGCTAATAAATCCTCGACATCCTGCTCCGATAAGGTATCGGGTAAATGCTTGCTCAGCCTTGGCGATTCCAGCATGGCAGTGGGATCTGATTCTCGCAGCCCCTCTCGGCACAAATAACGGTAATAGCGCCGTAAACTGGAAATGAGCCGGGCATCGCTGGTTTTTTTGCGGCCATCGCGCAGTCGGGTCACCAGATAAGTTTCAATATGTTGCCGCTCGGCGCTGGGCAGGCCGGTGTCTTGTTTTTGCAGCCAGGCAGCAAACGCCATTAAGTCGCGCTGATAAGCGACAACGGTATTTTTGCTTAAACCCGATTCCAGCCAAAGGCTATCCAGGAATGGCTGTAAATAGGCTGGCAAGAGCGGTTTTTCGGCTGATTCAATTTTAGGCATCCGCAAATTTTAGCAGCTTCACAACTTGTCATTAGCAATTCAATTTTAAGCAAAAAAAAGGACCGCCGAAGCAGTCCTTGATTTTGTATCTCGCTTTCGCGATTACAATTTTTCTTTGATACGTGCTGCTTTACCAGTCAAGTCACGCAAGTAGTAAAGTTTGGCACGACGCACATCACCGCGGCGTTTCACTTCGACACTGGCAATGGCCGGGCTGTGTGTTTGGAAAACACGTTCAACACCAACGCCGCTGGACATTTTGCGGACAGTAAATGCAGAGTGCAGACCGCGGTTACGTTTTGCGATAACCAGACCTTCAAAAGCCTGCTCACGCTCACGATCGCCTTCTTTGATCTTAACTTTTACGACGACGGTATCACCAGCAGCAAATGCCGGAATATCGCTTCTCATTTGTTCAGCATTAAGCTGTTCGATAATGTTGCTCATTGTTGTCTCCCCACTAATCCTAATCCTGCCCGCACTCGGCAATAAATTCTTTCAATAAGGCTGCCTGCTCTTTATCCAGCGTTTTCGCTGTCAATAAATCAGGTCGCCGCAACCATGTTCGTCCTAAAGACTGTTTCAGGCGCCACTTGCGTATTGCCTCGTGATCCCCACCTAATAAAACCGGCGGAACCGTGTCACCTTCTAACTGTTCAGGCCGCGTGTAGTGCGGATGATCCAGCAAGCCATCCATAAATGAATCTTGCTCTGCTGAATCCGCATCACCCAAAACCCCGGGCAGTAATCTTGCCATGCCATCAATCATGACCATGGCCGGTAATTCACCGCCGCTGAGAACATAGTCACCAATCGACCATTCCTCATCGACTTGCTGTTTTATCAGCCGCTCATCAATACCCTCGTAACGACCGGCCAGCAAAATTAAACTTTTGTGTTGCACCAATTCACCCAGTGCAACTTGTGTCAACGGTTTACCCTGCGGCGACAAGTAAATGACTTTACTGTCTTCGCCAAGTAACGTTTTGGCATCGTCGATTGCCGCCAATAATGGCGCAACTTTCATCACCATGCCGGGGCCACCGCCATAAGGCCGGTCGTCAACGGTGCGATGTTTGTCAGCGGTGAAATCCCGTGGATTCCAGACCGTGACTTGCAAACGTCCGTTTTTAACCGCCCTGCCGGTCACACCAAAATCAGTGACCGCTTTAAACATTTCCGGAAACAATGAAATCACCCCAAGGTGCATTTCATCGACTCACAAATAATCTGATTGCCAATCAACCCGGATCTGCTGTTGAGTCAAATCCACGTTAAGGACAAATTTATCCATGACAAACGGAATTAAATGTTGCGCTTCACTATCTTCTTGCACGACTACCAGCACATCATTAGCACCGGTTTCCAGCAGATGATCGACTTTGCCTAACACTACATCATCCGTATTAATCACGGTCAGGCCAATCAAATCAGCCCAATAAAACTCATCTTCATCAGCAGCCTGTAATTGTTCACGACGAATCGCTAACTCTCCGCCAATCAGCGGTAATGCCTGATCGCGATCACTCACATTTTTAATGCTCATGACCACGGCCTTTCCTTGCAATTGACCGCCACTGATATTGATTTCTGACCATTGCCCCTGACGCTTCAAGAATAATGGTTTGTAACTCAAAATATTGTCGCGTGGGTCAGTATAAGAAAACACTTTCACGCTGCCCCGGACACCAAACACACCGGAGATTTTACCTACCGGGATAAATTCGCTGGCTTCAGCCATAACGAAACACTCCGGTCAAAAATTAAGCGGCTTTACGCGCTACTTTAATTAATTGTGCAACACGCTCAGAAGTCTGTGCACCTTTGCTGACCCAGTGATCAACACGGTCCAGAT
>DASSWO010000248.1:0-2294 GCA_035704795.1 Methylophaga sp.
TAAATCGGTTAAAGCCCATCCCGATGCCGATAAATTACGGGTTTGTGAAGTCGATGTTGCTGGTGATGAATTGCTGCATATTGTTTGCGGCGCCGCCAATGTCAGTGAAGGGCTGAAAATACCGGTTGCTGTTATTGGTGCTGTATTGCCGGGTAATTTTAAAATTAAACAAGCCAAACTGCGCGGTGAGCCGTCTTTTGGCATGTTGTGTTCTGCCAAAGAATTGGGCCTGGCCGAAAGCTCGGAAGGCTTATTGGAATTAGCTGTTGATGCACCGGTCGGCCAGGATATCCGTGATTATCTGAATTTAAATGATCACAGTATTGAAGTCGATTTAACCCCCAATCGTAGTGATTGTCTTGGTGTTGCCGGTATTGCCCGTGAAGTGGGTGTCATTAGCCAGACCGATGTAACTGCGCCTGATATGCCTGACGTTACACCAGTAAGTGATGCAACGCTGCCGGTTAAAGTATCAGCAACAAAAGCCTGTCCGCGTTATTTAGGCAGGGTGATCAAGGGCATTAATCCTCAAGCTGAGTCGCCGTTATGGTTGCAGGAAAAACTGCGTCGCAGTGGTATTCGTAGTCTGGGTGCGATTGTCGATATTACCAACTATGTATTGTTGGAACTGGGCCAGCCAATGCATGCCTTTGATTTGGCAAAAATTACGGATGGTATTGAGGTACGGTTAGCTAAACAAGGCGAATCACTGACGTTACTGGATGGCCAGACCATAGAATTGCAAGACAGTAGTTTATTGATCGCTGATGTAGATGGTCCGTTAGCCCTCGCAGGCATTATGGGCGGACAAAACAGTGCTGTAAGTGATGAGACCATTGATATATTCCTGGAATCAGCATTCTTTGCACCAGATGCGATTGCCGGACAGGCTCGTGGTTATGGTCTGCATACCGACTCTTCACATCGATTTGAACGCGGTGTTGATCCTGAGTTAGCCAAACAGGCAATACAACGGGCCAGTCAGTTAATTATTGATATTGCCGGTGGTCAACCTGGTCCGGTTATTGAGCAAAGTAGTGCCGCTGATTTGCCAAAACCAGCCGAAATCACGTTGCGCGCTGATCGTATCAAACGCGTCCTGGGTATTAGTTTGCCGGCTGATGATGTTGCTGAAAAACTCAGCCGCTTAGGTCTGCAAGTCACACCGGTTGAAAACGGCTGGCAAGTCGTTGTGCCCAGTTTTCGTTTTGATTTGGCCATTGAAGTCGATTTGATTGAAGAGCTTGGTCGTCTTTACGGTTACGACAAACTGCCGCAAACCCGGCCGCAGGTCAGTGTTCTGAGCACCAGTATTTCTGAACATCAGCTGCAAACTGAACGTTTACAAAATTTATTGGTGGATCGCGGTTATTTTGAAGCGATTACTTATAGTTTTGTTGATCCGCAGATACATCAGCATTTTGCTGCCAGTGAATTGGCGCCAATTGCGCTGGCCAATCCGATTTCTGCAGATTTATCGGTCATGCGCCAATCATTATGGCCAGGATTAGTACAGGCATTAAGCTATAATTTAAATCGTCAGCAGGATCGCGTGCGATTGTTTGAAATCGGCCGGGTATTCAACGGTGAAAAATCAGCGATTGAACAACAGCTTCGTATCGGTGGTTTGATTTATGGTGATGTCGCGGCTGAACAATGGGCCGACAAAGCTCGTAAAGTTGATTTTTACGATGCCAAAGCCGATGTTGAAGCCTTACTGACGTTAGCCAATGGCGAAGTGACGTTTGTAGCTGCAGCGCATCCGGTATTACATCCTGGGCAAAGTGCCCGGATTATGAAAAATGGCCAGGCAATTGGCTGGTTGGGTGCGTTGCATCCCAAACTGAATAAGCCGCTGGATATCAATGGCAAAGTGTTTGTATTTGAAATGCAGCTGTCTGCCGTGCTGGCGGCGCAAGTTCCTGAATTTTCAGGAGTATCGCGTTATCCGGCGATCCGCCGCGATTTAGCATTGGTGGTTGAGCAAACAATTACTGCCGGACAAATAGAGCATTGCTTGAAGTCTATCGACTCTGATATTCTTAAAGCATTTCAACTATTTGACGTCTATACTGGAGACGGTGTCGAGCAAGGCAAGAAGAGTCTGGCCATTGCTTTTCGCATTCAGCATGGCGAAAGAACCCTGACCGATGATGAAGTCGATGCGTTAATGACGCAGATAAGAGACAATCTGCAATCGTCGCTGGGCGCGGTGATCAGAGCCTGATGTCGGGTCAACACAATAAGAATAAGAGGTAACAATGGCACTGACCAAAGCCGATATGACCGAGCAG
>DASSWO010000253.1:0-2030 GCA_035704795.1 Methylophaga sp.
GAGTCTGCAATAGCGCCGGTAATATCTTCGGTGACGGTTGCTGAGACGGTTAAGTCACCATCAGCCAGGTCGCCCATTTCATCAAGTAATCGCAAAATCGCATCCTGGTTATGGCGATTTTGTAACTCCATTTCGTTGAGTGATTGTTTAAGCTGATTGATAGGCGGCCAGGCGAGGCGGATCGCCATCAAGACTGCTAATAAAATGACTAGTCCGGTGAGACCGGCAGTGACCAGTGGCTCGGCATGAATGCGGATAAATTCACCGGTCGCCAGTAGCCACAGACCGCCACCTGCCAGTGTCAGAAATATCAGCAGCAGTAATAAATTCAGCAAATTTTTTTTACGGAGCAGTGAAGAAAAAAACACTTGGCGAGTGGCATTCATGACAACAATCCTGACAAATAAAGGTTAAGCAGCGGCATTGATAAATCTCGGATCATCCGCCAGTTTGTGAAAATCCAGCACATACCATTGCCGATCCGGCTGATTAATACTGCCGCGTAAATACGGCCGTAAATTAAGATGTAAACTGGTAGGCTGTGGATCCGGCGGACGTTGAAAATGTTTCAGGCCATAGACCTCATCGACCAGCAACCCACTGTAAATATCGGGATGATTAATCACCATAACCCGACTGCGTTTGTCGATTTTGGCACTGCGGCCCTGTAAATACAGCTGTAAATCAATAATCGGCAACAAATCACCCCGCAGATTGGCCACACCAAAAATCCAGGGTTGTGACTTGGGTACCGGGGTAATTTGTGGCGGCACCGGAAAGACTTCACGGCTATGATCCAGTGGGATCAGAAAATGCATATCGGCAAGGCGAAAACCAATACCACTCCAGGCACCTTGTAAATTATCTTGCTGGCTGAGACCGGCAACACGCTGCCGGCTCCGCCGTTCAATAGTCTGCAGCAGGGCAATGATGTCGGCTGGCTGGTCGAGATTTGCCATATCAGTTGCTTAACAGCTCATTAATTTGCGAGACTAATTCGGATTCGGTGACTGGCTTACCGAGGTAACCGCGCGCGCCTTGACGCAGCCCCCACATTTTGTCGGTTTCCTGATGTTTGGACGAGACGATGACGATAGGAATATGTGTGGTTTCCGGATCTTTGGTCAGCCGACGGGTAGCTTGAAAACCATTTAATTCTGGCATCACCACATCCATTAGAATCAACTGAGGCAGCGCTGCATGGGCGACTTCAATCGCCTGTTCACCGTTTTCAGCGACGATCACTTCATGCCCGTTTTTTTCAAGCATTTTGCGTAATACATAAACTTCTGTCGGCGAATCGTCGGCAATCAGAATCAAAGCCATATAGCTCAACTGTCCTTGTTTTTATTCAGCAAATGGGTACGAATGGCGTCGAGTAAATCATCGCGGGTAAATGGTTTGGTCAGATACTGCTCCGCGCCGACAACCTTGCCTTTGGCTCTATCAAATAAACCATCTTTACTGGATAACATGATGATAGGGATTGCGCGATATTTAGGATTGTTTTTAACCAACGCGCAGGTTTGATAGCCATCCAGGCGTGGCATCATAATATCGATAAACATAATGTCTGGATGCTGGGCACTAATCATCGGCAGCGCTTCAAAACCATTATCGGCTGTGATGACTTCACAGCCTGCTTTCTGTAACAATGACTCAGCACTACGACGAATCGTTTTACTATCATCAATGACCATGACTTTCAGGCCGGTAAATTCTGTCAAATTGTCACTCACGGTTTTTGCAGATCCTGAAAACGAATGAATGTTTATAAAAGTCAGCGTTGAAGATAACCCATTTTTTTAATGCCGGCTAGTTAAGCGCAAGTGCAATAATGACGGGACTCCATACCGAGTTTGCAACCTTGCCAGAGTATGAATGACTTGAAAATGGGAATCTGTGTCCCATATCACAGTAATCGGCGGCAAACGCCGCCAACGCTAAGGAAAACCACATTATGAGCTCAGCCGTGCCGCATCTGACCACCGCCCTTAACGGCCCGTTACTGCAACTGGAATCGCATTTAC
>DASSWO010000286.1:0-6485 GCA_035704795.1 Methylophaga sp.
GTTAGCAGTTGTTCACGACGCTGTTGTTGCTGCTGATCCTGCTGCTGATAACGCTCCATCAATGTTTCCATGGCCTGTTGTTTACTGCGCGTTTGTAACCAGATTTGTTGTTTGTGCTGGGATTGCCCCAGGTATTGCCGCACTTGTTTTTCCTGTAACTGAATCGCCTGATCCAGCTGTACCAGAAAACTGCGCAGTTCAATTGCTTTACGGGCTGACATGACCTGCGGATCGGCACTGCGAAATCGTTGCAGGTATTGTTGCCGGTATTGCTGTAAATCCTGCAATTGTTGCTGTTCCTGATGCAACAGTCGATTGGCATCAGCCAGTTGTAGCTGGGCTTGCTCGGTTTCCCGGCGTGCCATGTCAACAACTGGAATCAGTTTTTGGGCTCGTGCCATAAACTATCTGTCCGGTAATTAGCGTATCGTGGCTGCCCGCGACGGTGGATTGGCAGCAGTTGGCGGCGTCTGCAACGTTTGTTGCAGATTATCGACGCTCTGCTTCCAATCATGCGCTTGATGCATGTCTTGTTTCAATAAGTTGCGTAATTTCGGAAACATCTGTATCGCATGATCGATCTGCGGATCACTGCCAGCGCTGTAGGCGCCGATATTGATGAGATCCTGATTTTGCCGGTAAGTCGCGTAAATTTGTTTGAACAATTGCGCTTGTTGCAAATGTTTGCTGTCGACTACTTGCGGCATAACCCGGCTGATGGAGGCTTCCACATCGATTGCCGGATAGACACCGGATTCTGCCAATTGCCGGGATAACACAATATGTCCGTCAAGAATGGCGCGCGCCGCATCGGCTACCGGATCTTGCTGATCATCACCTTCGGTTAAAACCGTATAGATTGCCGTAATGGCGCCCTTGCCTGCCGCACCATTCCCTGCGCGCTCAACCAATTGTGGCAAGAGTGAAAATACTGAAGGCGGATAACCTTTGGTGGCAGGCGGCTCACCAATAGCCAGAGCAATTTCCCGTTGCGCCTGTGCATAACGGGTTAAAGAATCCATCAGCAGTAAGACTTGTTTACCCTGATCACGAAAATATTCGGCAATACTGGTCGCCAGCATCGCCCCATGTAACCGCATCAGCGGCGAATGGTCAGCAGGAGACGCGACGACCACCGCGCGACTTAAGCCGGCATCACCGAGGATATCCTCGATAAATTCTTTAACCTCACGACCCCGTTCGCCAATCAGGCCGACCACAATGACATCGGCCTCAGTAAACCGCGTCATCATGCCGAGCAGAACACTTTTACCAACACCACTACCGGCAAACAGACCCATACGTTGACCACGACCAACACTGAGCAACGCATTAATAGCGCGCACACCGACATCCAAATGCTGCCTGATAGGTGCTCTCGCCAACGGATTGACTGGATGACCATGCAAGGGCACCCGGTCTTTCACTTTCAGCGGGCCTTTGCCATCGAGTGGTTTACATGCGCCATCCACTACTCGGCCCAATAATGCTTCGCCCACTGGCACCTGCGAATCACTGCGCACCGGCCTTACTTTGGCATTGGGCACTAACCCCCGCATATCGCCGGTGGGCATTAAATAAAGAATTTCATCATGAAAGCCGACCACTTCCGCTTCGACCGGCTGTTGCCCTTTGGCATGAATTTCACAACGACTGCCAATCGGTGCCTGAAAACCGACGGCTTCCAGCGTCAACCCCACCATGCGGGTTAAACGACCTTCAACATCCACCGGTGAGCTGTGATCGGCCCGTTCCAGCCGCTGTTGGTAATCACGCAGTTGCTGGTGCCATCGTCCAGCGCCAAACTCATTCGGCGGGCTCACGACGCTCCCCCAGCATTTTTTCAATTAACCGTGCCAACCGCGCCTCAACACTGGCATTCACCGTGGTATCAGCCGTTTCCAGTCGTACCCCACCGCGAGTCAATAATGGATCTTCCAGCCATTGCCAGCGACCGTCGTCATGATCTAAAGAAAGGCCCGATTTCACCAGTTCGATATCTTGCGGATTTAAATACACTTTCAGTTTTCGGTCGTTGATCGGCAAAGCTGCCAAAGCTGCCCGCATGGCATCCAGAACCCGCTCAGGCTGTAACTGTAATTCGTATTGAATAAACTGCTGCGCCAGGGTTTGCACCAATTGCAATAAATCTTGCTCAACCTGATCGTCTAACGCCTGTAACGGTGAGTTCAGGTGTTCAATCAGTTGTTGCAGCTGCGCCACTTGCTGTTTAATTTGTTTTTGCCCGGCTGCGATACCGGTGTCATAACCCGATTTGTAGCCTTCTTCATAACCGTTTTTAAAGGCTTCCTGACGGGTTTCTTCATGCAGTTTTTCAATAGCTTCAACGGTCAGTGGCTTGTGTTTACCGTGTTCGATATCTTCAACTGATACCATACGTGGTGCTTCCCAGCGCTGATAAGCATTGGCAAGCTCATCGGCAGAGAGCACATCCGCTTGCTCGGTCGTTACAACATCATCAGATGAAGTCATCGCCACCACTTCCGCCTAATACAATCTCGCCTTTTTCGGACAGGCTGCGGGCTGTGGCCAGAATGGCTTTTTGAGCGCTTTCCACATCACTGACCCGAACCGGCCCCATTGCCTCCAGATCATCACGCAACATTTCAGCAGCGCGCTGTGACATGTTTTTCAGGAATTTTTCTTTGAGGTTATCGTCAGCGCCTTTTAGTGCCAATTGCAATTGATCTGACTGGATCTCCCGCATCAACAACTGGATGCCCCTATCATCAACATCAATCAGATTGTCGAAGACAAACATCAGATCTTCGATATTCTGACCCAGATCAGGTTCGGCTTCTTTGATTCTTTCCATGATCGCCGCTTCAGTGCTGCCATCGACAAAGTTAAGAATATCCGCTGCGGTTTTAGGCCCACCGACAGTAGCCGTTTGCGTACCGGCATTACCGGAAAATTGTTTTTCGAGAATCTCGTTAAGTTCATTCAAAGCCGCTGGCTGAACGCCGTCAAGTGTGGCGATGCGCAATAAAATGGTTGCCTGATCCCGTTCAGGAAACATTCTTAAAACGGCTGCAGCCTGATCAGACTCTAAAAATGAGCAGACAATCGCCACAATTTGCGGATGTTCCAGTCGGATAACTTCATAAATGCCGCGGGCATCCATCCATTTCAGCTGATCAAGACCATTGGTGTTGCCACCTGACAAAATCCGATCCAGCAGACTGCCAGCGCGATCTTCACCCAGCGCGCCCACCAGCATTTTGCGTACGTAATCATGTGAGCCAATCCCAAGACCGGTCTCTTTTTCGACGGTATCGACAAAGTTACTCATAACACTTTGTACTTCGTCGCGGCTGACATTACTCAGCGTAGCCATCGCCACGCCCACTTTTTGTACTTCTTTCGGGCTCATATGTTTGAGCACCAGCGCCGCATCAGCCTCACCAATGCTGCGCAAAAATACTGCGGCTTTTTCAGTGCCCGTTAATTTTCGGCTTTGTTCCGCCATCAGGCATCACTCGCTGTCCAGTTTTTCACCACCTGGGCGACCAGGGCCGGATCCTGTTGCACCAGACTGCGTACATTATTCATATGCGCTTCCATCCGGTCAGAACCTGATGTCAGTTTAGCAATGTCTTCATTGCTGGCGCTAGCGGCGATAGCTTGACGGGCCTTTTCGGCTTCTTCTTCACTGCCAGTCTGATTAGCTAAACCAGCCGGTGCTTTGTTTAAATCTTTAAAGGCAGGCCGTAACACCCCGAAAATCAGAAATAATACCACCAATGCACCCAGGATTTGCTTAGCCAAATTCCAGGCCCAGGCTTGTTCCCAAATCGGCACAGCGGGCAAAGGCTCGGCTTCAATAGGCGTTTTGAACGGTGCGCTGACCACATTCAGGCTGTCGCCGCGGGCTTCATTAAAGCCAACAGCGTCACGGACCAGTGAACTAATGCGGTTCAGTTGCTCTTCAGACATGGGGGTTGGCTCGCCAGCAGCATTGACTGGTTCGTCTATCAACACGGCGACATTCAGTTTGCGAATATCACCGGGTGCCAAACGGCTATGGCTGATGGTCCGATCCAGTTCGTAGTTACGGATAGTTCGGCTACTATTTGATTCGGGTATCACCCGTTCCGTAACCACGTCGCCTTCAGCGGGGTCTTCCACAACCTGCTCTGGTGCCACACCACCGCCTGGCGGTTGATTCGCCAATGCACCCGGCACGCCGCCGACAACGCCGCCGCCGATACGCTCTTCTTCGCTCAGTTGTTCACTGCGGATCGCGGATAAATCCGGGTTATAACTTTCAGCCGTTTGTTCGGTTACAGTGAAATCGACATCGGCCACTACTTGCGCGCGGACACCTTGCAGACCAACAATCGGCGCCAAAATATCTTCAATACGGCGGATATAACCTTGCTCTACTTTTCGGGTGTATTCCAGTTGACTGTCACTCAGCGCAATACTGGCATCACGTTCTGGTTGGCTGAGTAAATTGCCACGTTGATCAACGACTGTGACATCACTGCTATCCATATTTGCCACACTGGACGCCACCATATGTGTTATCGCCGCAATATTGCCACGATCTAAACTCCGTCCGGCGTATAAATTCACCACCACAGAGGCTGTGGGCGGCCGCCTATCGCGAACAAACACAGATTGTTTAGGGATGGCTAAATGCACACGGGCACTGCGGACACTTTGTAATTCACTGACCGAACGCGCCAGCTCCTGTTCCATCGCCCGCTGATAACGCGCTTGCTCTATAAACTGACTGGTACCAAAACCCTGTTCAGCATTGAGCATTTCCATGCCCTGCACGCTGCTGCGTGGCAAGCCTTCGGCAGCGAGCTTCAGGCGCAGGCTTTGCAAATCTGCAGCCGGCACCATAATGGCACCACTGCTGGGTTCAAGTTTGTATTCAACGCCCATTTGACTTAACGTTTCGACAACTTCCGCCGATTCCTGTGGTGGCATGCCAGAGAACAGTACTTGATAAGCCGGCGTTTGCGACCACATCAGTATATAACCACCCAGCGCGATACTGGCAGCAATGGCCAGCAAAAAGATGATTTGTTTGACCACCGGCTGCCGTGCCATATTGCCTTGCATAATCGATAAAGGCGAATTACTGGTTGGCCGGGTAGTTGAAACAGGGGCGTTTTCCATAGCGTGCTCTTATTCAGTCAAAGCAAAAGGCTTAAATCGACATGCGCATGACTTCTTGATACGCCTCGACTAGTTTATTACGAACTTGTACCGTCGCTTCAAAGGCAACACTGGCTTTTTGTGATGCAATCATCACATCGCTGAGATTAATATTCGGATCACCCATTTCAAAACCGGTTTTTAAGTGACTTGATGTTTGTTGCAAATCATTAACCTGATTCACGGCACTTTTCATCAAATCGCCGAAATCGACGGGATTATTGCTATTGATCTGCTGCGGAGAAACCGGTGCACTCTGTGCCTGACTTTGCATAGCACGCAGTTGAGTCAACAATTGGTTGGGATCGATAGCGTTAATCATAAAAAACTCCTGCTAGAAAAATGACGCGTACAAAAGCTTTATGCAGTTTGCTTGCCAGCTTTGCCGGGAATGGCAATACCTAGCTCACGAAAACGTGAGATCTTGTAACGCAGCGTGCGTTCACTGATGCCCAATTCTTTGGCAGTCTGCCGGCGACTGCCGCGGTACTTGCTCAGTGTGTCGAGAATGTGACGTTGCTCATGGCCGCGCAAATCACTTTCCGGATTATCATCTGTTTCGACAGTTGATTCGGGTATTTCAATGGGCTGACTGGCTTCTGATGTTTCTGATACCTCAGACATCTGCGACATGGCCTCAAAAGCCAAATCTTCGGCATTCAATGTCATGCCCGGTTGTAAAATCAGCGCCCGCTGCAGCACATTGTCTAATTCGCGAACATTGCCCGGCCATTGATGGGCCAGCATTTGTTCGATAGCGGCTGGACTGAGTTGCGGGGTAGTACGACCATGTTGTTCACTATGACGCTGCAAAATCTGCTCAGCCAGTGGCTGAATATCTTCCACCCGCTGACGCAGGGGCAGTAATCTCAAAGGAAACACATTGAGCCGGTAAAACAAATCTTCCCGGAAACGGCCATTAGCGACTTCCTGTTGCAGATTCCGGTTGGTGGTGGCAATCACCCGCACATCCAAAGAAATCACCTTACGACCGCCGATGCGTTCCACTTCACGTTCTTGCAACACCCGCAATAATTTGGCCTGCAGGGTTAAATCCATTTCGGAAATTTCATCCAATAAAATGGTGCCTTGGTGCGCCTGTTCAAATTTACCGGCATAAGCCTGACTGGCACCGGTAAAAGCACCTTTTTCATAACCAAACAACGTCGCTTCCAGCATCGATTCGGGGATCGCCGCACAGTTAATGGCGATAAACGGCCCATCCTTGCGCGGTGAATGCCGATGAATATAACGGGATAAGACTTCTTTACCGGTACCACTTTCGCCATTTA
>DASSWO010000010.1:0-5355 GCA_035704795.1 Methylophaga sp.
TTTGTTTTAGCAATACCTTCAGGCGTTCGCCAAATCCGTTTTTTTTCATCGCTTTGCATAAACTCCTATGGCCATTTCAAATATTCATCTAACCGCCGCAAAGCATGTTAGCACGAACATTTCAGGTCTTTATTATAGCTAATGAATTACTCTTTGAGTAATAAATTACTTGACAGGTAATATTTGGCAGGAATATAACTAAAAACGCATGCAGGAATTTTGTCCTGAACATGACAGAGCAGAAGCTATGAAACCTGCTAAATCATTGAATGCATTTAGTTAAATTTTTTTGGAGAGATAGAAATGAATATCAAATTACCGATGATTGGTGCTGCCGCTGTGGGTTTAACAATTGGTGCGATGGCTTTGGCACATGGCGTGGTGGAGCATGATGGTGTCAGTAAAAGTCTGAAGTTTTTCCCGGATGCCCAGCAAATGGAGCTTTCTTCAATGGAAGAGCCGGGTGTAGCAGCGTTTTTCGAAGATATTGTCGGTTCCGGTCATCCGCAATCACCGATTTCATGTGGTTTGTTCAGAATCGAAGCGGGCAATCCTCTGGTTTATACCTACGATTACGATGACATCAAAGTCATGCTCGAAGGCAACATTACCTTTTCTGATGGCAAGCAAGAAGTATCGGCCAAGCCGGGCGATGTTTTGTTCTTCCCGAATGGTTCAACCATCACTTTTTCCACAGATAGCTCAGGCCTGGCATTCGCCTGTGGCCAGCGAGCAGTGTTCTAGTCCAGTAACCATTAGCCGGGATGTTTGCGTAGGCAAACAGCAAATAACAATAACAATGCTGGCAGACATCCTTACCTGAGAAGGAGAGAGAAATGAATAAAATCAAACTCAGCAAAATACTTTCATTAAGCCTGTCGGTCACTGCTGTGGGTAGTATCCATGCAGCAGACTTAACTGATCTGACAGGTGGCGATACATTTTTTTATACATCTGATCAAATGATCAACGAGGACAATAAACAAAAATCCTTGTTGGGCCTTGGCCGCCCAGATAAAACCCATTCACAGATCCCCCATCTGCCGGTTTATTACGGTTATATGAGCACCAACTCCACCTACCGTTTTGTCAACGTGGTTGAGCAAGTTTTTACCATGATAGGTGAGGGTAAACATGGTCTGTGGCGCATACAAGAAAATGGCACTGTCCGCTTTTACCTGAAAAGAGATGGCCAGGGACTGGATAAAGATGCTGACGTTTTAGCTGCAGAAAATCTGCAGCACATCGAAGAGAACTACAGCTACTATCTGCCAGAAGAAAGCTGGTCGGGCTATAAATATCCGGATCAAAAGTTTAATGAGGCGGGCAAATTAAACTTCGTTGATTTGCCAATTAGCCATCCGATTTTTGATGAGCAGTATGAGGATCATGAGCCTATTGATTTGGCTAATTATTATTGCACTATGTCTGGCAATGATTATCCCTATGCCAAAAGGGCATTGGACTTTGCCTTCAGTCAGCCGGGCGCCAATCAAATTGGACCATTGGGCAAACGGGCGGGTCTTGATGTAAAAGAAAACTATGCCAAAGTTCTGCGTTTAAAGCATTTCCCGGATGCCCGTTCTTGGATAAATGTTGGCCAACCTGGCAAAGATAAATTGCATGTTAACTGGCAAGCGATTGATGCGGATAAAACTCACGGCGAGTTCTATCTGGTTGAAAGAACCTTCTTTAATAAACCGTATATTTTTCTGACCGCGGTATATGACAACCCTGATAACACAGACCATCAGTATGTGCGCCCCGCAGGGCCTTATTTTGAGTCACTTGGCGATAAGGCTGACGATCTCAAAACTACCGTCACCAAAACCCCTCGTTTTCATTTAGAAAATGGTGAGACTCGTCAAGCCATCGGCTTACCGCTCTACGGTGTTCATCATCCAGATCGGGCTTCTTATGATTCAGGTGGTGCTTGTCCGTTAAAAGGTGGTGACTGGGGAAGGTATCCAGATACCTCTGGCGGCTCATCGTGGCCGACAACCTATGAAGAAGTCACGCCGCTTTGTGATGCGCTATTAATAGACATTAAGTTTTATTCAAATCTGGATGGTCGAGACTGGACTGATCCAAACAAATATCTGGCCAACGCTGGCGTTGGCACTAAAAAAGTGACTTACAAAATGCAGCCCGGGCATTACGGTGTATTCACTGATCCTTACAACACTTCACGAGGCATCAAAAACAGTGAAAGCCAGGATCTACCATCTGAAATTACGGTGACTTATCCATCTGTCGAGCCGCCTGTAGGTTTCGTAAAGCCCGCTGTTTCAAAAGTGGTTCAGGGCATGGTGCCTGGTGAATTCTCAACCTGCCGCCCAGTTATTCAGGCCTCACTCGTTGAAGAGGTAAATGTTAAATGAAAACTTTTAAATTAAATCACTTTATTATATTAATGGCCGGAACTGTCATTAGCCCGGCTAGTTTTGCAGACTCAGGACAAGCCGAAGTTGGTCCTGCAAAAGCAGCCAAAGAGTCTGTGGCTTTTGTTGATTATTTAGATCGTGAGGAAGTGTTTGGTGGCAAGTTTTCGACCTGGGTGGAATTTGCTTCGGATTATGTCTTTCGTGGTGAGTCAGAGACTAATGACGGTGATATTCCCTCGTTAAAAGGCGCTATCACCTGGACACACAATACTGGTGTTTATCTTGGTTATTATCTGGCTAATAATATGTTTCCAGGCAATGACTCCGAGGGTAATAACCCAAAAATTAACGCAATTTGGGGTCCATATGTAGGTTATTCGACTCAGGACATCGCCGGCACAGGCATTAACTACAATGGCATGTTTTTCCAGTATGTATATCCGGGCGACCGCGATTCAAATTATCTGGAAATGTTTAACTACGTCGATAAGCAATTTGGCAAAGTAAATATGAAGCTGGAATACTCACCGACGTTGACTGACTGGTTTGGCGTCGAAGATTTGCAGTCACATAATATTGCCATCCACCCAAGCTACGCATTACCACACGGTTTTACATTGTCAGGCAGTTTGGGCTATCAATTTTTCAATAACAGTGGGCCCAATCTGGATGCCAATGGCAACGGTAAAGAAGAGTTGGACTGGACGCATTGGAGTTTAGGCATCAGTCGAAATGTGTTTGGCTTTAATGTCGATCTGCGTTACCACGATACCGATATTAAGAAAGGAAAACACGACTTTTACGGCTTTGATAATAATCACCAGATTGTTGATGAACGCTATGTAATCTCCGTTTCAAAATCGTTTTAACACTAGTTGTAGACAAGGTTGTTTGCCAGATTAAAGTTTTCAGCTGGAGCAAAATCTGTTCCTCTTTTGCCGGTTACAAGCGATTGTAACCGGCTTTTTTATGAACTTTCATTTTGACTTTCAAAGTCCATATACATAGCCTCCTGACATGGACGAATCCAATGGATTTACAACGGCTAAAACCCATTAAGAGTTTGGTTCAGGCCCTGAGCATTGCACTACAGAGGCAGCGTATGTTCGCCGACATGGCCGGAGATCATTTTTTGAAACTGTCAGGTCGTAGCTAAATATGCAGAAGATCGTGAGCACTCATTTATCTGAACAACGCCAGTACTTATCAGCATTGATAATAAAAATTTCAATCTATTTATTCGCCTGATAAAAAACGGAGAGGGGCATGCCTCTCTCCAACTTTATTATTTAACACCTTTGGCTGCTTTTTTCTCCAGATCTGCAGCCGCATTCATCACGTGATAAACAATGCTTTGTTCGCTGGTACCAATCACGCCGGCTGCCCCGGGCCCCATCCCGTATAGCGCCACATCTTCACCGCCATGGGTTTCAGAGCCCAATGGAATTAATGCTTCCTGGTGATAGCCCGCGTTAGTGGTATCAATGCCGGTTAAATCTTGACGACCGGCGGTGCCACCGACGTTATAAACTGCATCAGCATCTGTTTCGCCATCCAGCAATGCAAAACCCTGACCATTCGTATAACCCAGCGTCGTGTATGGAAGACCATCATTTGCGGTGGCTGGCTCATTCTGACCAATGTTGACAACTTTACCTAAGATGGGATTACCCCGTTTCGGATAACCCGCAATGGTAAAAACATGACTATGGTCTGCAGTGACCAGAATCATTGTTTCGTCGGGGTTGGTGTTTTCAATGGCAGTTCGAACAGCGTTTGAAAACGCAATCGTTTCAGTCAATGCTCCATGAGCATTACCCGCATGGTGGGCATGATCAATACGACCGGATTCAACCATCAGAAAAAAGCCTTTGTCGTTGTTATCCAGAATTTCAATGGCTTTGCTGGTCATGTCAGACAAAGAAGGTTCGCCAGCAATATCATTGTGGCGGTCTTGTTCGTACTGCATATGTGATTCATTAAATAAGGCAAAGACTTTTTCGGTCTTGGCTGGATCAATTGCGTTAAAACCTGTCTGGTCGGTGATGTACTTGCCGTTGGGGTAGGCATTTGACCATTCCTCCGTCAAATCACGACCATCGGTGCGATCTCCCTCAACAGCACTGACAGCATCATGACTGTTTTGCGTGGCATCGTTTGGTAAAAAATGACGACGGCCACCGCCCATAACCACTTCAATACCATCGATATTGTTAGCCGTTGGGTAGCGGGCTTTGAGGTTGGTTTCAAATTCTACTAATTGCAATGCAATATCTTGACAGCCATCCCGCTGTGCCAAAGGAATATCTGAAATGTCTTCCCAGTTACGATCAGCAGATTTGGCATAAGTGGCGGCCGGTGTGGCATGGGTAATACGCGCAGTTGAGACAATACCGGTTGATTTACCAGCCAGTTCAGCCAGTTCCAGTGCGGTGACTAATTCATTACCTTCAACCGTGCTGCATACACCCCGCTCTATATGCTCACTGACACCGATAACACCGGCATCTGTTTTAACGCCGCTCATAATGGCGGTCATAGTACCGGCGGAATCGGGCGTTTGGGCATCAACGTTATAGGTTTTATTTAACCCAGTGAAAGGAAACATATCAAAGCTCAGATTGTTTTCTTCGCCTGACTCACCCTTCATTTGACCTTCAAGAATGCGGGCAGCCGTCACGGTTGAAACGCCCATACCATCCCCCACGAACAGAATGACGTTTTTGGCTTTACGCTGTGGTTCAAAACGTGGTTTGTCATCCAGATCTTCAGCCGCTTGTAGGTACCATGGATTGGCAGCCTGATGCGCAGGTAATACAGATGACTTATCAGCAAAGGCAACCATAGCGGTGCTGAGGGTGAGCGCGCCAACAAGCATTGATGCTTTGCTAATCATTTAAAACTCCAAAATTTGTATAAAAGTATTGATGGCTCAGTGATTTTAAGACTAATAGCCTGATTAGATGAATTT
>DASSWO010000273.1:0-2896 GCA_035704795.1 Methylophaga sp.
ATCACTTTCTCTGAAACTAATCGAGCCCAACTGTCATGTTTTGTCGTCCCCGCGAAGGCGGGGACCCAGTGCATGGTCTTAAAAGAAAAAAACACTTTGGAACAAGTGATTGCACAACCAGGATCACCTTCAACACTCGGACTGGATTTCCGCTTTCACGGAAATGACACATCACTTTCTCTGAAACTAATCGAGCCCAACTGTCATGTTTTGTCGTCCCCGCGAAGGCGGGGACCCAGTGCATGGTCTTAAAAGAAAAAAACACTTTGGAACAAGTGATTGCACAACCAGGATCACGTTCAACACTCGGACTGGATTTCCGCTTTCACGGAAATGACTGAGTGACAAATTAATCGGAAGCTGACACTGATCAACTCTATGTCGATGAAAACAAAAAAACCGATAATTTGCCGCCTGAGCGGCAATAATTACCGGTTTTAAAGTAACTGTTTTAATTAAAGATTCTGACTAGCGTACTGCAGCATCTGATCAGAGGTCGAGATGGCTTTTGAGTTCATTTCATACGCCCGTTGGGTTTCGATCATATTGATTAACTCAGTGACCACGTTGACGTTAGAGGTTTCAAGCGAACCACCATAAACTTTACCAATGCCATCTAAACCCGGTGTGCCAACGACCGGCACACCACTGGCAGCAGTTTCTTTAAACAGGTTTTCACCAATCGCTTGCAAACCCGTCGGATTAACAAAATCAGCCAGTTCGATCTCACCAAGAATGACGCTGTCTGCCTGGTTAGGTAACTGCGCGCTCACCGTACCGTCCATACCGATAGTAATGGACTGCACGTCTTCCGGAATATTAATCGCTGGTTCCAGCAGATAACCGTTGGACATCACCATATCGCCATCAGAATTACGTTGAAAGGTACCATCGCGGGTATAGGCAATATCACCGTCAGGCATCAGGATCTGAAAAAAGCCACGACCATTAATCGCGACATCCAATGCATTTTGGGTCTGAATAATACTGCCCTGGGTGTGAATTTTTTCGGTCGCTACAGTACGGACACCGGTACCAATCATCAAACCCGATGGCAGTTGGGTATCGGCTGAAGATTGCGCGCCCGGCTGGCGAATTGTTTGATACAGCAAGTCTTCAAATACCGCCCGATCCTGTTTGAAACCCGTAGTATTAACGTTGGCCAGATTATTGGAAATAACCGACATTCGCGTTTGTTGGGCATCGAGACCGGTTTTGGCAATCCAAAGTGCTTGATTCATGTTGCTACTCCCTATAAGTGACGCTGTTTAATAGCAATTGCGTCTTAACTGCCTAACTGCAACAACCGTGCCGATGAGGCACTAGTTTCTTCAGCGGTGGCCATCATTTTTATCTGCATTTCATATTGACGCTGTAACTCGATCATTTTGACCATCGCACTCACAGCATTAACATTACTGCTTTCAAGCGTGCCGGAAGCAACTTTGACCGTGGCATCAACCGGTGCATCGCCGCCATCCATCATTCGCATCAGACCATCTTTGTCTTTAAACAGATTTTGTAAATCCGGTTTGACCAATTTAATTCGATCCAAAATGGCGACTTCATTTTGGGCGCTACCAATAGGTAAGATCGAAATTGTGCCGTCACTGGCAATTTCTACCTTTTCGGCTGGCGGAATAGCCACGGGGCCACCATCCCCCAGTACCTGTAAACCGGTGCCAGTGACTAATTGGCCGTTTTCAGTTATTTTCAAATCCCCGGCGCGGGTATAACCTTCACGGCCATCTTTACCCATTACGGCAATAAACCCCTCGCCTTGCACCGAAATATCTAACTCACGGCCCGTCGAGATTATGGCACCTTGTTGATAATCGGTTTGGGGGCGCTCGGTCATCGAATACACCCGGCTCGGCAGGCCTTCACCAAATACCGGCATGGCGCGGAATTGTTCAAAATCCTGACGGAAGCCCGTGGTATTTACGTTGGCTAAATTATTGGCATTAGTCGCCTGCGCCAACATAGTTTGCTGGGCAGAGTTCATTGCGATATACAGCATGCGATCCATAGTTGCCTCACTTAAAATAACTGGATGACTATAGGGATATCATTATGCAAATTACGGGCCGGAGTTTTTATTAAGGTGGGAATCAGATTGCTTCACTGCGCTTGCAATGACGCAAGAAACACGCAATGAAGTTCACGCCAAATAACGGCCATAACCCAGCCATTAATTAAAAACGTTATCGCGAGGCAAGTGACCGCGGTGATTTTTGCCGACTTTAGATTGCTTTGCTACGCTCGCAGTGACGAATGATGAAGCTTAAAAGTGTCATCCCCGCGCAGGCGGGGATCCAATCATTGCCTAGCAATAGCTCCCCTACAATGTCGGTAACATTGCAGGAATAACCTATTTCACTGAATTTAATCTAAAGCTGAAAACAAGTTGGCGGACAAAAATGCCCGCCAACAAAACTTAAAATAGAAAGCGTTAACGCAAATTAATAATCGTCTGAGTAATCGCGTTATTGGTTTCAATGGCTTTGGAGTTCGCCTGGAAATTCCGCTGCGCCGTAATCAAACCGACCAACTCTTTAGTCAAATCGACGTTAGAGGTTTCCAGCGCACCGGACTGTACCTGACCAAAACTCCCTGTTGAAGCTTCACCGGCAATAACGGGGCCAGAATCAGTAGTCTCGCGCCAGGCGGTGTTACCGATCTTGTTCAATGCCTGTGGATTGGCAAAGTTACCCAGAGCAATTTTACCGATAGGCACGGCTTGACCATTACTGTAAGTAGCCCGGATCAAACCTTCATCACTGACATCAACACCAGTCAAACGACCTGTTGGAAAACCGTTCACGGTTAATGCACCGACATTAAATGGACCTGAGTTTTGTGTCGAACCCGCTAAAGAAATACCAATTTCTTGTGC
>DASSWO010000112.1:0-2901 GCA_035704795.1 Methylophaga sp.
AATGGTTGATATTGATCATTTTAAACAGGTTAATGACCAATATGGTCATCGTGCCGGTGATGAGGTATTGGTATCGGTGGTGCGCACGCTGGAACTTAATATCCGTAAAGACGCTTTTATTGGTCGTTATGGCGGTGAAGAGTTTTTATTGTTACTGCCGGATACCGATCTCAGGCAGCTGGAATTAATCACTGAGCGTTTACGGCAATCAGTGGCGCGCAGCAGTTATGACTATCGGGGGCAATTGATTCGGGTCACCATCAGTATCGGCGCTATTGTGGTGAATAAAGACAATGTCAGCGTTCTGGAAGATCCCCTGTTGCTAGCCGATAAAGCGCTTTATGCCGCCAAAGAACAAGGTCGAGATTGTGTTGTTATTGACGGTGAAGGAAACACGGACGCTCAGCAACAGGAGTTGCGTGCCATCTAATCAGGCAAAGCGCTGATTTGCAAAAATTTCTATTTCGTTACTATGTAATTCATGTCAGCGATTGCCGACCATTCAGCAAAAGAGTGATGGATATGAGGATTAAACCAGAATATTCTGATATGCGTTTTGGTTTCGAATTAGCCATGTACCTCTGCAATCGTTAATACGCAAATAACGCATCTAAAAAGCCCCGACGAGTTCGGGGCTTTTTTTGTCGGTCTTTGAATTTCAAAGCGTAAAGTAAGTTTAAATTTCGCGTACAAAAATTGCCCGCAGACCATGATGAAGATGCGGCAGAAATGTTGCCTGCCCGATCAGCAGCTTTATTGATTCGAGGAAATGATGGTTATGTACGTGTTGTCCCACAATAAATGATTTGTAGCAAACTTCGGTTAAATCCCCCTTTACAAAGCTTATGCTAGGCTATTTGCCATGTTCAATGACTACGGAGCCGAGTTAAATGAGTGCTGAGAAGATAATTCAGCCCGGTAAAAACTGCTGGCAAACGGCACGAGCACAGCGCGCTAAATTATTAATTGATGGTGAAAACTATTATCCGGCAATACACCAGGCCATCCAAAATGCCCAGCATGATGTGCTAATCCTTGCCTGGGATATCGATAGCCGGATGCGACTCATCCGGAGTGATGATGACAATCAGCAACCGCAAGAATTTGGGCAATTATTGTGCAAGATGTTTGCGCAAAAACCGGATCTCAATGTTTATATTCTGAATTGGGACTGGGCCATGCTATATAGTTTTGAGCGTGAGTGGCTACCCTCATATCGACAGCTTTGGCGTAATCAGAAACGCTTGTATTATGAGTTGGATGACGAGTGTCCCGTCACCGCTTCCCAACATCAGAAAGTCGTTGTAATTGATAATCAAATTGCTTTTTGTGGTGGTTTTGATTTGAGCAAACATCGTTGGGATGGTCGCGAACACCTACCCGATGATCCGCGGCGTATGGATCCCGACAACCAGGCATATCCGCCATTTCACGATATTCAATGGCTGGTGGATGGAAAAGCTGCTCAGGCATTGGGTGAATTAGCCCGGCAACGCTGGCAACGAGCCACCGGCCAGCAGCTTGCAATAGCGGATAATCCGGCAGATTGCTGGCCACAGAACATTACGCCCGATTTTACCGATATCGATCTTGCAATTGCCCGAACGCAGCCCGCTTTTCAACAATGGCCACTAATCCGTGAAGTCGAGCAGCTTTATCTGGATAGTATTGCGGCGGCTGATAAACTTATTTATATTGAAAATCAATACTTTACAAGTCATGCCATTACAAAATCATTGGTCGAGTGTTTAGCAAAAAGAAATGGGCCGGATGTGGTGATGGTGTTGCCAAAAATGACCGGTGGCTGGCTCGAACAGCAAACGATGGATGTGTTACGAGCCCGCTTGATGCGCCAAATTCTGGCCGCCGATAAATATCAGCGTTTGCGGGTGTGTTTCCCGCACCGTGAAGCATTGGGTGACAGTTATATCAGTGTTCACAGTAAAACGATGATTATTGATGACCGTTTGCTGCGGGTAGGCTCAAGCAATTTAAGCAACCGTTCAATGGGGCTGGACAGTGAATGTGATTTAGCTTTTGAAGCACAAACAACCGAACAGCAGCAAGCGATCGCAGCTATTCGGCATAACTTACTGGCAGAACATTTTGGTCTCAGTGATCAAGCGTTAACGTCGGCTTTGCAATCGGCCGGCTCACTAAGGCAGTTAATCGATATTCGGGCCAATGAAGCGCACACTCTGAAACAGCTCGATTGTAAAGTTGCCGAATTGAGCGATGAATTGTTGCCGGATGCCAGTGTGATTGACCCCGAAAAACCATTGCAAGCTGAGGATATGGCCAGTTTGCTGGTGCCGATTCAACAACGAAATGCTTTCAGGAAACAGTGGCTGCTGAGTGCTGGCGTTTTATTGTTTGTGGTGTTGCTCACAGCCATCTGGCGATTTACACCGCTTGGCGACTGGCTAAATCAAGAGAATTTACAGTCGATTGCGTTGATGATTGAGCAACAACCGTTAGCCCCATTAATCATCACATTGGTTTTTGCTATATGCAGTTTGGTGGCTGTTCCGGTCAGTTTATTGATTATTGTCACAGTAGTAACATTTGGCCCTTGGGCGGGCAGTGCTTATGCAATGGGCGGATCGTTACTGGGAGGGCTATTAGGCTTTTGGGTGGGTCATATGCTGGGCCGGAGTGGTGTCAGTCATCTTACCGGTACGCGTATTAATCGGCTTAGCCGGCGATTAGGGGAGCAGGGTTTGCTGGCCGTCATTACCGTCAGGATTGTGCCGGTGGCCCCATTTACCGTAATCAATATGGTTGCCGGCGCATCCTATATAAAGCTCCGGGATTTTCTCTGGGGTACTGCGCTCGGTATGATACCGGGAATTATCGCCTTATCTGCTTTTGCTGATTCACTGATTGCAACACTGAAACAGC
>DASSWO010000124.1:0-3014 GCA_035704795.1 Methylophaga sp.
GATTGGTGACTTTACTGGCATGATAGGAGATCCGACTGGCAAAAATGTTACCCGTCAGCCGCTAACTCCCGAAAAAGTCAAAGAAAACGCTGAGACCTATCAGCAACAAGTTTTCAAAATTCTGGATCCACAAAAGACGCAAGTGGTGTTCAATTCTCACTGGATGAATGAGATGACCGCTGCCGATATGATTCGCCTGGCGTCAAATCATACTGTTGCGCGGATGTTGGAGCGTGATGATTTCCATAAGCGGTATACCAGCAATCAACCGATTGCTATTCATGAGTTTCTCTATCCTTTAATACAAGGCTATGATTCAGTCGTGCTGGATGCCGATGTGGAATTGGGTGGCACCGATCAGAAATTTAATTTGCTGATGGGCCGCGAACTGCAAAAAGCCTATGGCAAACCGCAGCAATGCATTCTGACCATGCCGATTCTGGAAGGCCTGGATGGTGTGCAGAAAATGTCCAAATCCCTAGGCAACTATATAGGTATCAATGATAGCCCCAAAGATATCTTCGGCAAGCTGATGTCGATTTCTGATGATTTAATGTGGCGTTACATTAATTTGCTGAGTTTCCAGACGGTCGCGCAAATCACGGATCTGAAACGGCAGGTTAATGATGGCCGTAATCCGATGGAAGTTAAAAAAGATTTTGCAGTTGAAATTGTGGCGCGCTTTCACGATAGTGTGGCCGCGCAGGATGCACGTGAAGGATTTGAAAATCAATTCAAGAAAGGTGAACTGCCTGACGATATTCCTGAGTTGAACTTGTCAGTGGGCGCAGAAGGTTTATTGATTGCCAATTTATTGAAAGATTCCGGACTAACGGCCAGTACCTCTGAAGCCTTACGAATGCTTAAACAGGGCGCGGTGAAGGTCGATAACGAAAAATGTGATGATAAAGATCGTCTTTTTCAGGCCGGTGCTGAACATCTTATTCAAGTTGGCAAACGAAAATTTGCCCGCATTACTATTAGCTAAAATATTGACTGGCGGTATTTTTACCGCCAGTCAATCGCTTTAGAGTACTTGTCGACCACAGCGTTTGCAGTTTTTTTGTTCAACTGCGTTAGTTTGACTTGCCCGAAATACCAGCACTGCCGCTTTACCGAATCCATAGCTGGTTATCAGTAAGCTTGAATAGAGATAGATATTTGATGCCAAGAACCAGAAGCCCACTGGTTGATAAACCTCGGTAGCAGGGTCCAGGTTTGGAAAAATGGCGTACATCAAAAATAAACTGGAATTGGTAAACGCACCCACCACCATCGCCCAGCGCACATGCCAGGGCAGTCCAACTTTGGCGGCGTAGAAACCAAGGATCAACGCACTCATCAATAAAAAATCAATGTGTGCCTGAAGTACACGCATCGTTTTGCCTGGAAATATGGCTTCTAAAAAGCTAACCTGATTGTATAAACCGACCAGGCTCCATGCCAGCACAAGTGCTATCAGGATCCACAAACACGCGCCGCGAATCAAAACTACATTGCCATTATCATAATCGTCCGAAACCATACTAATTCCTGTTTATGTAGTAAATTAACCAGAAATAAAAGTATGCCAACACTCTTAAGCAGAAACTTGTCCGTAAAAGCATTAATACTTGACTGTAACGGCGGTCCTAATGAGTCAATCACGTGTGCTATCAACAGCGATATTGCAAAACAGCCTGCATCGTCTCAATGGTCAGCGTTTTACTACTGAAGATGAACCCAAAAAACAGCGGCTGGAATGGCTGAAAGAAGTCATCGGTCGTGAATACGCGAACGTTGATATTACGCAGCCTGATAATGTGCCGCTTTATAATGATATGTTTATTTATCCATGGCAGCAGGGTATTCGTTTATCACCGATATGCTCAAATGCCATAGCTTTAGAAAGACTGCCTAAAGAGCCTGAGTTAGTCAGTCAGGACTGTTACTTCGCAGTATTATTGATTTCCGGCCAATATAAGTTAGAGCAGGGTGGTCGGGAGGTATTGCTTAAATCTGGTGAGATGAGTTTTTACGATGCCACCGAGCCACATCGAATTTCTATGCCACAACAATTTTCCAAGATTCTGGTATCAATCCCCCGGCCATTGCTTGATGGACGGATAACCAATCTTAGTCGATTGACGGCGACGCGAATGCCTTCTGAAGCCGGCATCACAGCAATCACGGCGGCAATGATTCAGTCTACGGTCTCGCAGCTTGAAACATTAAACCATATGACTTTTCAGTCGCTGGCCGAGCCAGTGCTTGATTTGCTCACGATGACATTGACCGGTATGCAGGGAGACAGCGGGCAAATGTCTCGCTATCGGCGCCTTACCTTATTGAGGGTGAAAAGCTTTATTGCAAACAATTTGACTGATACCGAATTGAATGCAGAGATTATTAGCAGGGCGGTCGGTTTATCGATACGTTATATCAATAACCTTTTTAACGAAGAAAATATCTCGCTGATGCGTTATCTCACGCAGCAGCGATTGGCCCGCAGTCGTCATTTATTGATAAGCCCGATTTATCAGCACTTGAACATTACCGAAATTGCCATGCGATCCGGTTTCAATAACATGGCACATTTCAGTCGTGTTTTTCGTTATTCATATGGTGCCTCTCCCCGAGATTACCGTATGCAAAATAAAAAATAAGTCTTGTATTCAACTCCATCATTGAAGATTACAGTTGAATTATTAACCTTTGCTTTAGTTTGAGATGAAAAAAATTACTTAATATTTCATAAGGCTAGCGAATGAAGGCGGTGATCAGGAGAAAATTCCTGTTGACGTGTGTGTTTATGGCTGTAGAATGCCCACCTTCGCTTCAGTTGAAGCGGTTGATGGTAAAGGCTTTACGAGCAATTAACCATTGACAATAAGGCGAGTGTCTGTATAATTCTCGCTTCTTTGCTGGCTGGTTCTGGCAAACGCTCTTTAACAAACTGGTATCAAGTAATTTGTGTGGGTACTTGCGTGGAAATGTTTCTAGGAAATATTTGACGCTAGTATTCGCTAAGAATG
>DASSWO010000144.1:0-3521 GCA_035704795.1 Methylophaga sp.
TATTAAAACGCCGGCTGATAAGGCACTGCCAGATACTGCCGGAAAAAATCAGTAACAGCCAGACGGCAAATTGAATAGCAGGTAATTGTGGCCACAGATATACGGCCAAAAGGGCTGCAAAAACTGCATGATGAATCAACGACACCATTGGGTGACGATGCAACTCACGAAATAAATAACTGGAAAGCTGGTGAGGATTAATCAAACGCTGTTTCCTGAATTTAGACTATGTTTGTATCCGTCACATAGCTGTGCAGACATCCTCTGTCTGAGCGTGTTGAAGCTAATAATCAAGGCATCATTCTGGCAGTAGTCGAACGCTTAGGCAATACATGTCATGTATAGATGTCGCTGACAGGTTAACAATACTTATAACAAAATTTCGGGTTTAAAAAAGGGAGTGCTATCGCACTTTGGCGTTGTTGAGTGTCATCATCCTGATATAACGCAATTTGTTGTTGGGGTCATCAGTAAGCGAGCTATCGTCGAAGCTCAGCCGAATAACCTCAATACGTTAAGTTATCCGGTTAATACGGCTGAGGATGCAGGTGCATTCCAATTGACCTGATTCGCAGCGACTCAAATTACTCACGCAGTCATAATCCCAAGATAGATAAATCATTCGTAAACACCTTACTTGTCACCAGCAGTAAACTGGTGACAAGCGATTATTGTGCTCATTATCCGTGAGATGTGGGATCCAGCATTTTGGCTTAAGATTTGATCGCCATCAATACTTCGCCCGGCGTTACCCTGTCACCTTTTTTAACAGCCACAGATTCGACGGTGCCACCGACTTTTGCGAGCAATTCGGTTTCCATTTTCATGGCTTCGACGACCATCAGCGCCTGACCACTGCTGACGTTGTCACCAACATTGACCAACACGTCAACCACATTACCGGGCAACGGTGTCGTGACATGGCCGGGTTCGCTGGCTTTTTGCCGGCCACCGCTACCGCCTTCATTAACGTATTCGTTAAGTGCCTCAAAAGTAACTTCTTCGGGCATACCGTCAAGCGAAATGTAGACTTTGCGTTTACCACCACCGACATCACCGACACCAGTGATGGCAATTTCGTATGTTTCGCCGTGTACATCAACTCTGAATTCGGTGGCAACCGCATCTGTCGAGCGGTTTTTGGCATCGGCCGGCAGCAAGGCTTCGGGTTTTAAAGTACCGTCAGCACGTTGTTGCAAAAATTCGCGACCCAGATCCGGGAACATGGCATAGGTCAGCACATCTTCTTCACTTTTCGCCAGTTCACCTATTTCAGCGCGCAGCTTATCGAGTTCTGGTTTAAGCAAATCGGCTGGCCGGCAATCCATCACTTCACCATTACCGATGGCACGTTTTTGCAATTTGGTATCGACGGCAGCTGGTGGTTGGCCATAACCGCCTGATAAGTAGCGTTTGACCTCGTTGGTAATGGTTTTGTAGCGCTCACCGGCGAGAACGTTATACACCGCCTGGGTACCAACGATTTGTGAGGTTGGCGTCACCAGTGGTGGATAACCCAGATCTTTACGAACCCGTGGAATTTCTTCAAATACTTCACGAATACGATCCAACGCGTTTTGTTCTTTAAGCTGGTTAGCAAGGTTGGACATCATGCCGCCCGGCACCTGACTGACCTGCACCATGACATCTTCACGGGTGAACTCGCTTTCAAATTGATGGTACTTTTTGCGAATGTCGCGGAAATAGTCAGCAATTTCGGTTAACAGGTGTAAATCAAGTCCGGTATCCCACTCAGTATCACGCAACATGGCCACCTGCGCTTCAGTGGCCGGATGGCTGGTACCGCTGGCAAATGACGAAATTGCGGTATCAATCCGATCGGCACCGGCTTCAATGGCTTTGAGCTGACATTGTGCCGCCAGACCAGAGGTTGAGTGACTGTGAATGACCAGCGGTAAATCCACAGCAGATTTGATGGCTTCAACCAGTTCAAAGGTTGGATACGGTGCCAGCAAGCCGGCCATATCTTTGATGGCAATGGAATCGGCGCCCATATCGCGCAAAGCCTGCGCTTGTTTTACAAATAACGCTGGGGTATGCACCGGGCTGGTGGTGTAAGCAATCGTGCCCTGGGCATGTTTGCCGCTTTCTTTAACCGCTTTCATCGCCGTTTCCAGATTACGCAAATCATTAAGCGCATCAAATACCCGAAATACATCAATGCCATTGCTGGCGGCTTTTTCGACAAAGGCTTTGACCACATCATCAGCATAATGCCGGTAACCCAGCAGATTCTGGCCGCGCAGTAGCATTTGCAAGCGCGTATTGGGCAGCGCATTACGCAGTTCACGCAGGCGTTGCCATGGATCTTCTTTCAAAAACCGCACGCAGGCATCAAAAGTGGCGCCGCCCCAGACTTCCAGTGACCAGTAGCCCACCTTATCGAGTTTTTCACAGATCGGCAGCATGTCTTCGGTGCGCATCCGCGTCGCAATCAGCGACTGGTGGGCATCACGTAAAATTACATCGGTTACTTCAATTTTTTTCATTACAAAATCTCCGGCAAAGCGTCAGGTTTACCAGCCGGCATGGGCGGCAAGGGCAGTGGCAATGGCCAGCGCAACAGCGCTGGGGTGGCGTTTTTCAGAATAATTGAGCAATTCCGGGTGGCTGGGCACAAAGCTGGTATCAAAATGGCCGCTGCGAAAATCCGGATGTTTGAGGATTTGCTGATAATAAGTTGCGGTGGTTTTGATGCCATGCAGACGCATATCATCGAGCGCCCGCTGACCACGGTCCACGGCATCCTCCCAATTTAAGGCCCAGACCACCAGTTTTAAACACATTGAGTCGTAGTAAGGTGGGATCTCGTATCCGGTATAAATCGCCGTATCAATACGAACACCGGGACCGCCCGGTGCGTAATAATGAGTAATGCGGCCAAAGCTGGGCAGAAAATCATTTTTGGGATCTTCGGCATTGATCCGGAATTGCAGGGCAAAACCGCGATACTGAATATCTTGCTGGCGATAACTAAGTGGCAAGCCACTGGCGATACGCAATTGCTCACGGACAATATCAACGCCGGTAATTTGTTCAGTGATGGTGTGCTCAACCTGAATACGGGTATTCATTTCCATGAAATACACCTGATTACCGGTCAATAGAAATTCGACGGTACCGGCATTTTCATAACCAACGGCTTTGGCGGCTTTGACGCCGAGTTCACCAATATAATCCCGTTGTTCCGGCGTTAATTGGGGGCTTGGGGCAATTTCAATCAGTTTCTGGTTACGGCGTTGAATCGAGCAATCTCGTTCGTACAAATGCACCACATTGCCATGGCCGTCGGCAAGAATTTGTACTTCGATATGCCTTGGATTCACGATACATTTTTCTAAAAACACTTCGGCGCTGCCAAAGGCTTTAGTTGCTTCAGAAATAACCCGTGGATATTGCTGGCGCAGTTCACTGGCTGAATCACAGCGGCGAATACCGCGACCGCCACCGCCAGAGGTCGCTTTGATCATTACTGGATAACCAATTTCTTCGGCGAGTTT
>DASSWO010000130.1:0-2408 GCA_035704795.1 Methylophaga sp.
CGGAGCATCAGCCGCAAGTTGTTTACCGAGATGCAAAGGCTGACAACAATTTTCATAGGGCTCAGGCTGGCCGCACGGACAATTTGACGCCGTCATCAAAACTGAATCTGCATCAAATCAGGGTGATAAAACCGGTAACCAAGCTGTTGTTTAACCTTGTTATTACTGACAATTTTAAATTGTGAGCTGTCAGTGTCGGCACATTCAGGCGGCGGTAAACCCAGCAATGTCCGGGCGTAACTATAAAATTCACGTTTTGTCGGATGAGTGTCAGCGCTGGCATTAAATACTTCGCCCCAGGCCTGCTGCTCAATGATTGCATCGATAATGCCGATAACATCATCGAGGTGTACCAGATTTACCGGTGCATCAGGCTGCTGTACTTGTTTACCATGCCGGAAAAAATGTCCCGGATGCCTGCGGGCGTCGATTAAGCCACTACAACGCAAAATGGTGGTCTGGAATTTTTGGCTGTTTCGAAACAACTGCTCTATCTGGAATAACACACTGTCCGGATTCTCGGCGGCTTCGTCTTCGCTGACTTCACGTTGCAAATTCTGATACACCGAACTGGAGCTGACTAACAAAACCTTCTCTACTAAACTACTTTCAATTTGGTTGATAAGATTCTGAAATGATTTAATATTCTTGCATGTTATATTGATGATTAATATGCAGCAATCCAAAAAGGCACCACGATCATTGGCGCTATCAATATCCACTAAAAATGGGATGGCGCCGGTGGATTCAATTTCCGGAAAGCGTTTTAATTGTCGGGTAGATGCTGCAACAGACAGACCTTGTTGATGGAAATGCCGGGCTAATGGCAAACCTAGCCAACCGCTACCCAGTAATGCGATGTCAAACTTATTCATAGACGGTATTATAAATGGCTGAACCTACCCTTGTCTGATATAACGAAGATTCTGCAAGTAATAATCGTTAATCAATTACCGTCGTAGTCAGCAATTTAATGCTCAAATGTCACTGTCTCTGCCACCAGTTTGTTGCTGTGAAAACTGGTTGCCCGATTGCAATAATTTTTCCATTAAACCACGGGTATTCATGCTTTTTGTACTCCAAATGAATTGATTGATAGCAAAGTCTGTCTAACGGCAATAAATATCAGCGACTGTCGCTAAAAAAGGTGACGCCAGAAAATAAATGAATATGAAATTGACCAGTCAAACGGGTGCCAGCAAGGGAATGACCATTATTTTCTGGTTGTTGCTAATGGCCTCGCTGACATTATTTTTTAATGGCTTTATTGATAAGCGCGATAACCCCAACCGACATTTGGCGGCAATCGATATCAACGCCAGCAATGAAGTGGTTTTGCAGCGTAATCGTGCGGGGCATTATGTAGCACCGGGCAAAATCAATGGCCATGAAGTGACCTTTTTACTTGATACCGGCGCGACCAATATCAGTGTGCCCGCTGGTATTGCTGAAGCGGCAGGTTTAGCGCAAGGCCGGCCGGTAATGGTCGGTACGGCCAATGGCGTCATTACCGTGTATCAAACACAACTGGATACGGTGCAACTGGGCGGCATTGTTCTGAACGATATTTCTGCAAATATTAATCCGCATATGTCTGACGAAATTGTCTTACTGGGCATGAGCTTTATGAAACATATAGAAATGATCCAGCGGGAAGGGACATTAACACTGCGAATACCTTAATACGTTTTTAACACGCCAGTTCAGTCAGCTAAATCCTTCTGTTTGTTGCCGTTAGATGCAATCAATGTGTTGTATCGAACAAACGCGTGCACGTCTTTTATGGGTTAATGATGGTTTCCAATTAATACGGCAGCGTATGAAGCGCAATGCTTGGTAGACATCATGATGATTCCTGAACAATCCATATTTCCCGAATGGCGACAAGACGATGAATAAACTTGGCTGGTTACTTTTATTACCGGTCATTTTAGTATTTGCAGCGTACTGGGATGGTCTTACGGAGCTCTGGCGTCGCTGGTCAATCCAGCCTGAATACAGCCATGGTTTTTTAATTCCTCTGGTGGTCATGTATATCCTCTGGGAGAAAAAAGACCTTATCCGGCATACGACCACCGGGCCTCTTTGGTCAGGCCTGATTTTGCTGGCAATTGCTATGCTAATGTTGCTGGTCGGTGAAATCAGTGCCCTTTACTTATTTATTCATTATTCGCTAATCGTATTTTTAATTGGCGCTTCACTGTTAGTGTTTGGCAAGGCGACACGTTACACAGTGATGCCGTTGTTATTGCTATGTTTTGCTATTCCACTACCTTATGTCATTGAGGTAGTGCTGACTGCTAAATTACAGCTGCTGTCATCGATGCTCGGTGTCATGCTGATTAGGGTCTGCCAAATCCCCGTATTTCTGGAAGGCAATGTCATTGATTTAGGCGTTTATCAGCTGC
>DASSWO010000132.1:0-4849 GCA_035704795.1 Methylophaga sp.
GTTCATACTGGTCTGGACGCACAAGCTGCAGGTCAAACACCATTCGAAGATCTGAAAACCATCACTGGTCTGGGTCTGAATGTTAAAGTTTCTGTTGCTGGTGGTATCAACAAAGACACTATCCAAAGCTGCGTTAAAGCAGGTGCGGCTATCGTTGTTGTTGGTGCAGCAATCTACGGTGCGCCTTCTCCAGCAGAATCTGCTAAAGAACTGCGCGCTCTGGTTGACGCAGCCTAAGCATAAAAATAAGGAAATAAAATCATGCATCGTGATCTACTCTTAAACAAATTTACTGACATCCTCGGCGCAACCGATGATTCATACGAAGCCAAACTGGTTTCAATGTGTGATGAAGCCAAACGCATCTTTATTACTGGTGCGGGTCGCTCAAAGTTAGTAGGTAATTTCCTAGGTATGAGATTGATGCATAGTGGTTATGAAACCTACGTTCAAGGTGAAGTTGCCACACCCAGCATCCGTAGTGGCGATTTATTAATCGTCATTTCGGGCTCAGGTGAAACAACGCAGTTGGTGTCTTTTGCCAACAAAGCCAAGTCCGAAGGCGCCAAAGTCATTTTGATTTGTTCTAAATCAAAATCAACCATTGGTGATATAGCGGATCAAACTATTCAAATTGGTAACGACAATAGCTTTGCCACAACCAAAGGCATGCCTATGGGTACTATGTTTGAATTATCGACATTGATTTTTCTGGAAGCGACCATTTCTTACCTGATTCACGAGAAAGATATTGCAGAAGAAGATATGCGGTATAGACACGCTAATATGGAATAACCACTTTTCCTGAAGTCATATGCCAGAAAAAGGCAGCCTACGGGCTGCCTTTTTTTTGCCTGAAAACCGCTGTAAAGGTCACAATTGAACTGCCAATAGAGTGCCCCCACTTATCGCTGTATAATACTTTGTTTACTCAAATTGATAGTCTTATAACCATGACCGCCAAAACACTTTACGACAAATTATGGGATCAACATGTAGTGCGTAGCGAAAGCGACGGTACTGCCCTGCTTTATATCGATCGCCATCTGGTCCACGAAGTTACGTCACCTCAGGCTTTTGAAGGTCTGCGTTTGGCGGGTCGTCTGCCCTATCGGTTGAACTCAATTTTGGCAACCCCGGATCATAATGTACCGACCAGTCACCGCGATCAGGGTATTGCCGATCCGATTTCCCGCTTACAAGTCGAAACGCTGGATCAAAACTGCGCCCAATTTGGTATTACCGAGTTCGGTCTTAACGATATGCGCCAGGGCATTGTCCATGTGGTCGGCCCGGAACAAGGTGCTACCCTGCCTGGCATGACCGTGGTCTGTGGTGATTCGCATACCTCTACGCATGGCGCATTTGGTGCTTTGGCATTTGGTATCGGTACCTCTGAAGTTGAACATGTTATGGCCACCCAATGCCTGATTCAGCGTAAATCAAAAAACATGCAGGTTCGTGTTGAAGGTCACGTTAACCCCGGCATTACCGCCAAAGATATCGTGCTGGCAATTATTGGTGAAATTGGTACCGCTGGCGGTAATGGTTATGCCATTGAATTTGCCGGTGAAGCGATTCAGGCCTTATCAATGGAAGGGCGCATGACGGTCTGCAATATGACTATCGAAGCCGGTGCCCGCGCCGGTATGATCGCGGTTGATGACACCACCATTCATTATTTAAAAGATCGTCCGTTTGCGCCCAAAGGCGATAACTGGAATAAAGCGGTAGCGGCCTGGCAGGATTTGCACTCCGATGCCGGTGCACATTTCGATAAAGTCGTGGTGTTAAAAGCTGCTGATATCAAACCACAGGTCACCTGGGGCACATCGCCAGAAATGGTGGTGCCCGTTGATGCAAAGATCCCCGATCCGGCTGCTGAACAAGATGCGGTTAAGCGTAATGGCATGCAAAAAGCACTGAATTATATGGGGTTATCAGCCAGCCAGCCGATCACCAATATCCAATTGGATCGGGTGTTTATTGGCTCATGTACCAATTCACGTATTGAAGATTTGCGGGAAGCCGCAGCGGCCATCAAAGGCGGCAAAGTTGCCAGCAGTGTCAAACAAGCCATGGTCGTGCCCGGCTCAGGTTTGGTTAAACAACAAGCTGAGCAGGAAGGCTTGGACAAAGTGTTTATCGAAGCTGGTTTTGAATGGCGCGATCCGGGTTGTTCTATGTGTCTGGCCATGAACGCCGATCGACTGGAAGCCGGAGAGCACTGCGCCTCGACTTCAAACCGTAATTTTGAAGGTCGTCAGGGTCAGGGCGGCCGCACTCATTTGGTTAGCCCGGCGATGGCGGCAGCAGCGGCTATTGCCGGTCACTTTGTTGATATTACTGCCCATTAATGACGGCTGATTATCAAGCTGCAGCGGCGGAGCTTGTTACGCTGCGTGACTTTTTGCGTTGGACCACATCACGCTTTCACAAAGCACAGTTGTTTTATGGCCATGGCAATGATGATGCCTTTAATGAAGCAACACAGCTGATTTTGCACAGTTTGCAGTTGCCGGTCAGCGAAATGCCTGACATATTTCTTGATGCGCGGCTGACGAGCAATGAAAAACAAGCGCTGCTAAATCTTATTCAGCAACGTATCGATAAACGGATACCCGTGCCGTACCTGACCCATGAGGCCTGGTTTGCCGGTCTGCCGTTTTATGTCGATGATCGGGTGTTAATTCCCCGCTCTCCATTTGCTGAACTGATTGCCAACGATTTTTCACCATGGCTGACGACACCGGAAAACGTCAGCCATATTCTGGATATGTGCACCGGTAGCGCTTGTATTGCCATTGCGCTGGCGTATGCGTTTCCTGAAGCATCAGTTGATGCCGTGGATATCAGCAGCGATGCGCTGGACGTCGCCAAAGTCAATCAATCGAAACATCAATTGGCAGACCGACTACAATTAATTGAATCGGACCTATGGTCAAATCTGGACAAAACACAACAGTACGATCTGATCGTCAGTAATCCGCCATATGTGGGAGATGCCGAAATGGCGATCCTGCCAGCGGAATATCGTCATGAACCGGCTGCCGCGTTACGCGCTGACGATAATGGCCTGGCGTTGGTGGAACAGATTATTATTGGCGCCGCAGAATTTTTAACGCCGGAAGGATTGTTATTTGTCGAAGTCGGCAATAGTGATGAAGCCGTGTCCGAAAAATGGCCAACGATGGATTTTATGTGGCTGGATTTTGAACAAGGTGGTCACGGCATATTTATGCTGACCCAGCCGCAATGTCTGGCTTTTGCTAATAAATATTAAAACGATTTAGCTCGGTTCTGGCTGATATTGCCGGACACAATTACGTCCAGCCATTTTCGCCTGATACATGGCCCGGTCGGCCATTTCAAACAGACTATTTAAGTTGTCCTGCTGATCATGGCGCAATTCTGCAACACCGACGCTGAATGAAATATCCAGATTGGCGGGTTTAAAGCGCGATAACCGTTTTTGCATTCTTTCGATTAGTGCTGCAGCCTCTTGTGCATCACAACCCGGTAATAACATAACAAATTCTTCACCGGCCCAACGCGCCACCATATCCACATCACGGACATGCCGTTTTAACCAGTTGCCAAGCTCCGCCAGCACCTGATCACCTTTGATATGACCATGCTCATCATTGAGTGCCCGGAAGTTATCGAGATCCAGCACCGCCATCGTTAAATCTCGTTTAAACCGGTACGCCTCGCTAAAATATTTGCCGGCGAATTCCCGTAAAGCATGTCGGTTAAATAACTGAGTTAGCTGATCCAGCATCGCCAGGCTGTATAACGAATTTTGCTGGGCACGCAGTTCACGGACATTCTGATAACTGGTGATATGGTTAAATACCCGCTGCCGTAATTCTTCACGGACAATGGGCTTGGACACAAAGTCATTCACACCGAGGTGGAACAGCTCAATCTTGCGAGAAATATTGTCAAACCCGGAAGTCGCGATGATCGGCACATTACCGTACTCTTCACGTAACCTGCGGATTTTTCGCACCAGGGTAATGCCGCTCATGCTGCCTTCAAGCATGATATCGGTAATCACCAGATCGTAGTCACCACCGTTAAAGGCTTCCCAGGCTTCTTCAGCAAAGGTATAGGCATCAACATCCAGTCCCATGTCGGTCAGTAAATCGATGATGATGGTTTGTAATACCCTGGAATCTTCGATAAAAAGCACGCGGCCTGATAAATGCCGGGTTTCGCGTTCAGCCAGACGCTGCACATAGGTTTCCAGCTCTTTACCATCATGCTTGCTGAAGATATCAGTGGCACCAGCCAGCAGCGCTTGTTTGAGCGTGCGCGCTGTGTCATTTTCAGTCAGCACTAAAACGGCAACAAAGTCGTAGCCATTGACAGCGCGCAATTGGCCACAAAATTCACTCCCGGCAATATCCGGTAAATCATCGCTACAACAGACTAAACGAAACCGCGAAGCATTAGCCAATACCAATCCTTGTTGACCATTATCTGCCAGTTCAACATTAAAACCAGCAGTCTCCAGAATTTTTTTTGCTTTTTCACGAAACTCGGCGGACGCATCCACCACTAGCGCATTGAGTTTTTGCACAGGCGATTCCTTCTCCATTGCTTGGGCTTATTTATCTTCTATATCCACCACTGCTTGCGACTATTTTTGCGTCCGTCAAGACGGAAATCGCGCCGTGTAGTTATTCTACATCAGCGATTGAACAATGGGTCTGGAACCCATTTGAACAGCTTTGCTGGCCGCGAAGCGGTGAAATACACGGATGTATTTCATACAACGCAGCCGGGCGCAAAAATAGTCCCAGCCCTTCGGGTTGTGTCTGAAAAAGCGCCACTCATCGTTGCT
>DASSWO010000134.1:0-9962 GCA_035704795.1 Methylophaga sp.
TGTGCGCGGCAGCCGTGACGATATTCGCGTGCCATTTCGTGAAATCAAACTGACCGACACCCCGAATCGTGATCCTAATCTGCCGGGTACGCCAAATGAGCCGGTGCTGGTATATGACACTTCAGGTATTTACACCGATCCGCTTGCCAAAATTGATATTGAAAAAGGGCTGCCGGCGATTCGCAGTGCTTGGATTGAAGGCCGTGGTGATACCGAACAACTAAACCAATTCACGTCAAAATTTACCCGCGAACAAGATACAGAAGAGTTTGATATTCCGTTGTTTGCCGATCGTCGCCTGCCACGCCGTGCCAAGTCGGGCAAAAATGTTACACAGATTCACTACGCCCGTCAGGGAATCATTACCCCAGAAATGGAATATATCGCCATTCGTGAAAGCATGGGCCGTGCTGCTATGGAGGCAAACGGCGAATTACCCAATGGCACAGCCAATCACATAACCGCCGAATTCGTTCGACAAGAAGTCGCTGAAGGCCGTGCGATTATTCCAGCCAATATTAATCATCCTGAAGCCGAGCCGATGATTATTGGTCGTAACTTCCTGGTTAAAATCAATGCCAATATCGGTAATTCTGCGACCACGTCTTCAATTGAAGAAGAAGTCGAAAAAATGGTCTGGAGCACCCGCTGGGGCGGCGATACGGTCATGGATTTATCGACCGGTAAGCATATTCACCAGACCCGTGAATGGATTATTCGTAACTCGCCAGTACCAATTGGAACCGTGCCTTTGTATCAGGCGCTGGAAAAGGTCAACGGCGTCGCCGAAGACTTAAGCTGGGAAGTGTTTCGCGATACCTTGATTGAGCAAGCCGAGCAGGGTGTCAGTTATTTCACTATTCATGCCGGCGTGCGGTTGGCGCATATTCCGCTGTCAGTAGATCGGGTGACCGGTATTGTGTCTCGCGGTGGTTCGATTATGGCCGCATGGTGTTTAGCGCATCATCAGGAAAGCTTTTTGTATACGCATTTTGAAGAAATCTGCGAAATCATGAAAGCTTACGATGTGTCATTTTCACTCGGTGATGGTTTGCGTCCCGGCTGTCAGGCGGATGCCAACGATGCCGCGCAATTTGCCGAATTACGGACCTTGGGTGAATTGACCCAAATCGCCTGGCAACATGATGTTCAGGTGATGGTCGAAGGCCCTGGTCATGTGCCAATGCACAAAATTAAAGAAAATATGGATCTGCAATTAGAGGTTTGCAAAGAAGCGCCGTTTTATACCTTAGGACCATTGGTTACTGATATTGCGCCGGGTTATGACCATATTACCTCGGGTATTGGTGCGGCAATGATTGGCTGGTTTGGTACCGCGATGCTTTGTTATGTAACGCCCAAAGAGCATCTGGGTCTGCCCAATAAAGACGATGTCAAAACTGGCATTATCACCTACAAAATCGCTGCCCATGCGGCGGATTTAGCCAAAGCCCATCCAGGCGCACAAATCCGTGATGATGCGATTTCCAAAGCGCGTTTTGAATTCCGCTGGGAAGATCAGTTTAATCTCGGTTTGGATCCGGATACGGCACGTGCTTTTCATGATGAAACGTTGCCCAAGCCGAGTGCTAAAGTGGCGCATTTTTGCTCTATGTGCGGGCCAAAATTCTGCTCAATGAAAATTTCGCACGATGTCAAAGCAGCCTTTGCTGAAAAATCAGAGGAATTTAAGGCTGGTGGCAGCAAAATTTATCGGCAGGTTTAAGCCGATAATCTCGCTGAAATGAGACGTTATCTAATTATCGGTAGTGGTCTGATTGGCCGGTTAAGCGCTTGGCGGTTGCTGGTTGAGGGGCATGATGTGACGATTTTATCCAGTGACGATTTTGCCGGTACCGACAGCGCTGGTTATGTTGCGGCATCGATGATCGCGCCGTTTACCGAAGCGGTGAGCGATGATCGGGCGTTGCGGGATTTGGGATTACAGAGTCTGGCTTTTTGGCAACAATGGTTAACCGAATTACCCGAGCCGGTTTTTTTACCACAATTTGGCACGATGGTCGTTGCCCATGCCGGGGATCAGGCAGAGTTTCAGCGCTATCAGCGCCGTGCTTCACATATTTTGGATAACGGTGATTTTCAGTTGTTGGATCAAGTCGGATTGCAGCAACAATCACCAGCATTGTCGGCCAATTTCAGCGAGGCTTTGTGGTTTGAACATGAGGCTTGTCTGGATAACCGGCGATTATTCCGGCTGCTCGGTGAATTGTTGCAAAAAAATGCTGACTGGCGGCAAATTGCGCCGCTTGAACATATTGACGAAAACACACTGGATGCTAATTGCCAGCAGACTTTGGGGCATGACTTTTCGCAGTTTGATTTAGCCATAGATTGCCGGGGCAATGGCAGTCGTCAGGATATGGCTGATTTACGCAGTGTGCGCGGCGAAGTGGTGCGGGTGCAGGCTCCGGAAGTGTCGATTCAACACTGTGTACGTCTGTTACATCCGCGTTATCCACTTTATTTAGCACCACGACTAAATCATGAATTTGTTATTGGTGCGACGGTAATTGAGTCGGCGGATCGCAGCCCAGTCAGTGTGCGGAGTGCCATGGAATTACTATCGGCGCTGTACACCATTGATAAAGGTTTTGCCGAAGCCCGCGTGCTGGAAATGTGCGCCCATTGCCGGCCAGCTTTGCCGGATCATTTACCGGCACTTAGACGACAATCCTGGGGTTTTCAATTAAATGGTTTTTACCGGCATGGCTATTTACTGGGGCCGGTAATGATTGATGAATTACTGTCGCAACTCAATGCGCAGCAGGAGGCAGTTGCTCATGCAAACTGAAATGCAGGTTTGGATTAACGATCAATCTGTTGCGTTAACCGCCAGTTTGAATCTGGCAGAAATACTGGCGCAGCAGAGGCTGGATCAAGGCTGTTTTGTCGCAGTGGTCAATGACACAGTAGTGCCAAAAACGACGCTGGATCAATGTTTAATTCAGGCGGGTGATCGCATCGAAATCCTGTCACCGATTAGTGGAGGCTGATATGCAAACCAGCAACTGGCAGGTTTATGGTCAAACTTTAAAGAGCCGCCTGTTTATTGGTACGGCGCTATATCCGTCACCCAAGATCATGTGCGACGCCATTCGCGCATCAGGTGCAGAAGTCATTACCGTTTCTTTGCGGCGGCAAACAGCCGGTGATGCGGCCAATGGTCAGCAGTTCTGGCAAATGATTAAAGATTTGAACTGTCATTTGTTACCCAATACTGCCGGTTGTTACAGCGCTGCTGAAGCAGTGAAAACCGCCATAATGGCGCGAGAATTATTCGAAACTGACTGGGTGAAACTGGAAGTACTCGGTGACAGTTTCAATCTGCAACCAGATCCTTTTGCTTTGCTGGAAGCGACTGAAACACTGATTAAGGATGGCTTTAAAGTGTTTCCGTATTGCACTGATGATTTAGTGCTTTGTCAGAAACTTGCCGATTTAGGTTGTGAGGTTTTAATGCCCTGGGGCGCGCCGATTGGCACCGGACAGGGCTTGTTAAATCCCTATGCTTTAACGGTATTACGTGAACGCTTGCCGCAATTGAATTTATTGGTCGATGCCGGCATTGGCAAACCATCAGATGCGGTGCAGGCAATGGAGCTTGGCTATGACGGTATTTTGCTCAATACCGCGGTCGCTGAAGCGCTGGATCCGGCAATAATGGCGCAGGCGTTTAAACAAGCAATTAATGCCGGTCGCTTAGCCTATGAAGCCGGCATTATGCCCAAACGTTTGCAGGCCAAACCGAGCACACCGACATTGGATCAACCGATGTGGCAACAACATGGCTAAGCCAGCAGTTTTACTGATCGGCGGTCTGGATCCGCAAGGTGCGGCTGGAATCACTGCCGATATTCAAACAGTTACCCAATGTGGTGGTCATCCCGTACCGCTGATTACTTGTCTGACTGAGCAAACGGCTGATGGCCTGAAGGCGCTTAACCCGTTATCAGAAAACGACTTTGCCGGGCAGCTGCAATGTTGTACGGCTGATTTTAACATTGCCGCAGTGAAAATCGGCCTGTTGCCGAATGCAAAAATTGCCAAAATCGTTGCCGATTTTTTGCAGAACAATGCATTGCCGGCGGTGCTCGATCCAGTCCTGTCGGCCAGTAGTGGCGGTCAGGGTGTGGATCACAATGTCATTGATGTCATTAATAAGCAGTTATTACCGCATATCGCTTTACTGACGCCCAACCTTCCGGAGTTACAACATTTAGCAGGCAGTTTAGACAAATCCGCAATAAATAAGCTATTGGCAAAAGGCGTAAAAGCGTGTCTGCTGAAAGATGGCCATGGCAACGGTTATCAAAGCAGTGATTTTTATCAGGATGCTAACGAGCACTTTTATTTAACAACACCACGTTATGACTATCCGGTGCGGGGTACTGGCTGCGTTTTGGCTTCAGCCGTCGCGACTTATTTAGCCCGGCAATTTGTAATGCGTGAAGCGGTGGCGTTGGCCCGAAGTTATCTGAACCAAGGCTATCTGGAGGCACAGACTGTCGGCCCATATCGGTTATTTCAGCATCAATCTTTACAGTTAAATAAGACGGTTTTGCCTGATATAAATGTCACATCTGAGTCCATCGCCGAGGCGTATAAATTTCCTGATTGTCCAAAGAATTTGGGTATTTATCCGGTGGTGGATACGGTCACCTGGCTGGAAAAATGTTTTGCTGAAGGCATTCGCACCATTCAGCTACGGCTGAAAACTGAGGATAAACCATTCGCTCAGGCTGAGATTAACAAAGCGGTTGCGATTGCCGCGAACTATCCGGATAGCCGATTGTTTATTAATGATCACTGGCAGCAGGCGATTGATGCCGGCGCTTATGGTGTGCATCTGGGGCAGGAGGATTTATATCAAGCGGATTTAAATGCTATTGCCAAGGCGAATTTACGACTCGGGATTTCAACGCATTCCTACTGGGAGCTTGCCCGGGCCTTAACAATTAATCCTAGTTATATTGCACTTGGACCTGTTTATGCCACTGACAGTAAACAAATGCCCTGGCAGCCGCAGGGGCATGACAACGTTATCGAGTGGTTACAAATTTTAGGCGAGACACCATTAGTGGCGATTGGTGGTATTGATTTACCTCGAGCGAAGTCGCTTAAAAAAACCGGTGTAGGAAGCGTTGCAATGATTTCTGCGATTATCCGGGCTGATGATTATCGATCAGTTTGCCGGGATTTATTGGCTTTGTGGCCAGAGTCGGATACCGCAATGTCAATCTTGAAGAAGGCTGTGCAAAGAATAAGCCTTTAACTTCTGGCGTCCCTTTAAGGCACTGATTTCCAACAGAAACGTACAACCCACCACATCACCACCCAAGGTTTCGATTAACTGGCAACTGGCAAGCGCAGTACCGCCCGTTGCCAGCACATCATCAACAATTAAAATCTTGTCACCCTCGACAATCGCATCGCGATGAATTTCCATTGCCGAACTGCCGTATTCCAGATCATAATCAACACAATGCGTGTAATACGGTAATTTGCCGGGTTTACGAAGGGGGATAAAGCCAACGTTAAGTTCGTGTGCAACAAGCGCACCAAACATAAAACCACGTGCCTCCATGCCGGCCACTGCGGTTATTGGATGATCCTGAAAAGGCTGTATCATGCCCTGAACGGCAAGGTTCATGGCCTGAGGATTACGCAGTAAAGGCGTGATATCTTTAAAAAGAACCCCCGGTGTCGGGAAGTTGGAAATTTCACGGATATGGGGAGTGATTCTATGCACGGTCATTCCTGTTTATATGGGTTCGGTAACGACCGCCAAGCATCATTGTTGCGGCTGTATCTGAAATAAATGTATTAACAGCTTATTTATATAGGAGTTTTGTTATCTGTGCGCTTTCACACACAAAAAATATTTTTATTATTTTTGAGTACGCTTTTGGCCGGCTGTTTTGGCTTTGGCGGCGGTGAATCAGAAGATTATGACGCGCAACCACGACTTTATATAGTTGAGGCGGATCGTGGCGGTGTTGCATCGCAATTTGCTAAAGATCGTGTGTTACTGGTCAAACCTATCAGGGTGGTGCCGTATTTTCGTCAACCGACGGTGATGTTCAGGGTGGGCGACAATCAATATGAACCGCAGCCGCCACATGAATTGTTAACCAATCCTCAGGCCATGTTTACGGCGCAATTAGTACGTTGGTTGTCCAAAAGTGGTTTATTCAGCAAAGTAGTGACCGACGAAAATGTACCGCATGATTTGGTGCTGGAAACCGGATTAACTAAATTATACGGCGATGCGCGACCCGCCTATCCACCATTGGCGGTATTGGAAATGCAGTTTTTTTTAAGCCCGGCAGGCGCTGATGCGGAGAGTAAGATGCTGTTTCAAACCGGTTTTCGGGTCGATGCCGACATCGATGAAACCCGGCCTTCTGAAGTGGTAACCGGCTGGAAAAATGGCCTTGAAGAGATTCTCGCCACACTGGAGATGGATTTAAGCGATTATTTTGATAAGGCAGGGTCACCCTAGCCATTGCCTAAGTCGTGCAGTAATTCGGCAAGAGTGTTAATATTCATTCTTTTGTAATAATCGCCCGCGACCCCATTTTTTAGGAAGAAAGCTGCATGTCTGAGATTGCTCTGGAACTGGACACGATCGGCATTGAGGAAGAGATGAAGCAATCCTACCTCGATTACGCGATGAGTGTAATTGTAGGTCGGGCTCTGCCAGATGTTCGGGACGGTTTAAAACCAGTGCATCGCCGCGTACTTTACGCAATGCGCGAGCTCGGTAATAACTGGAACAGTTCATATAAAAAATCGGCACGTATTGTCGGTGACGTTATCGGTAAATATCACCCGCATGGTGATACTGCGGTTTACGACACCATGGTGCGGATGGCGCAGCCATTTTCGATGCGTTATATGCTGGTTGATGGCCAGGGTAACTTTGGTTCAGTTGATGGTGATCCTCCTGCCGCGATGCGTTATACCGAAGTGCGCATGGCAAAAATTGCCCATGAAATGCTCGCCGATCTGGATAAAGAAACCGTCGATTTTGTTGCCAATTACGATGAATCTGAATCCGAACCGTCGGTTCTGCCGGCCAAAATTCCCGCTTTATTAGTTAATGGTTCTTCTGGTATCGCCGTAGGGATGGCGACCAATATCCCACCGCATAATCTGACCGAGATTCTCAATGCCTGTGTGGCGATGATTGATGATCCGGAAATTGATATTGCTGGTTTGATGGAATATGTGCCGGGTCCTGATTTTCCGACAGCTGCGATGATAAACGGCGCCCGCGGTATTGCCGAAGCCTATGCCACAGGTCGTGGCCGCGTATACATGCGGGCCCGCGCCGAAATTGAAACCAATGAGGCGACAGGTCAACAAAGCATTGTGGTCAATGAGCTGCCGTATCAGGTTAATAAAGCCCGCTTGCTGGAAAAAATTGCCGAGCTTGTTAAAGAGAAAAAAATCGAAGGCATTTCTGCATTGCGTGATGAGTCAGATAAAGACGGCATGCGCATGGTCGTGGTACTGAAACGTGGCGAAGTGCCAGAAGTTATTCTCAATAATTTGTACCAGCAAACCCAGTTACAAACGGTGTTTGGTATCAATATGGTGGCGATTGTTGATGGTCAGCCACGCACGCTGAATTTACAGCAGATCCTGCAAGCCTTTATTCGTCATCGCCGTGAAGTGGTCACCCGCCGGTCGATTTACGAACTGCGTAAAGCCCGCGAGCGCGCCCATATATTAGAAGGTTTGGCGACGGCGTTAGCCAATATTGATGAAGTAATCGAGCTTATTAAAGCTTCACCAAATCCGTCAGAAGCCAAAGATGCGCTGGTCTCACAAGGCTGGCGCAGTGAAATGATTCTGGAGATGCTGGGCGCCGCTGGTGCAGAGGCTTCCCGTCCCGAAGATTTGGCTGATCAGTTTGGCCTGGTTGATGGGAAATATTATTTGTCGCCAGTGCAGGCGCAAGCCATTCTGGACATGCGTTTGCATCGTCTGACAGGTTTAGAACAAGACAAGATCCTGCAGGAATACCGTGAAGTTCTGGATCAGATCCGTGATTTGCTGGCGATTTTGAGTGATGGCGATAATTTGATGGCCGTTATTCGTGAAGAGTTGGTTGCTATTAAAGAAGAGTATGGTGACCAACGTCGTACCGAAATTCTGGATACCCATTTGGATCTGACGCTAGAAGACTTGATCTGCGAAGAAGAAATGGTGGTGACCCTGTCGCACACCGGCTATGCGAAAACCACGCAGCTGGATACCTATCAGGCGCAACGGCGTGGTGGTAAAGGTAAAGCCGCGACCTCGATGAAAGACGAAGATTTTGTCGAGCATCTGTTTATTGCCAATACCCATGATACGCTGCTGTGTTTCTCCAGTGCTGGTAAGGTTTACTGGAAAAAAGTCTATGAATTGCCACAGGGCGGCCGGACTGCGCGGGGCAAACCGATTGTTAACCTGCTGCCGTTAGATGAGGGTGAGCGGATTAATGCGGTGTTGCCAATCCGTGAATTTGAAGCCGATAAATTTATTTTTATGGCGACAGCCAGCGGTACGGTTAAGAAAACACCACTGGTTGATTACTCGCGGCCACGTGCCAACGGCATTATTGCTGTCGATTTGAAAGACGATGATGTACTGGTGGATGTGGCGCTGACCGATGGTCTGTCTGATGTCATGTTGTTCAGCAGTAACGGTAAGGTTATTCGCTTCCCGGAAACCGATGTACGGTCAATGGGCCGGGTATCACGCGGTGTACGCGGTATGCGTCTGGCTGATGGTGAGAAGATTATTTCGCTGATTATTGCCCGCCCTGAAGGGCCGATTTTGACGGCCACCGAGTTTGGTTTTGGTAAACGTACCAACCTTGAAGAATATCGAGTTCAGGGTCGTGGTGGTCAGGGCATTATTTCTATCCAAACCTCTGCCCGTAATGGTCAGGTAGTTGGTGCCGTGCAGGTCGATGATGAAGATCAGATTATGCTGATTACCAATGGCGGTACCCTGGTCAGAACGCCGGTCAAACATGTATCGCTGGTGGGGCGTAATACCCAGGGCGTGAAGCTGATCAATCTGACGAAAGATGAAAAACTGGTAGGCCTTGAGCGTGTTGTTGAAGAAGAAGACGCCGAAGATTTACCAGAGACTGATGACTTAACAGAAGAATAAGCGTTGAGAGCCTATAATTTCAGTGCCGGTCCGGCCATGTTGCCGGATGCGGTCATGCAACAAGCACGTGACGAAATGCTCGATTGGCGTGGCAGTGGTATGTCGGTGATGGAAATGAGTCATCGCGGCCCGGAATACACCGAAATCGCCCAGCAGGCAGAAGCCGACTTGCGTGAATTGCTGGGCATTTCGGATGATTATGCTGTGTTGTTTTTGCAGGGCGGGGCATCGAGTCAGTTTTCGATGATTCCGATGAATTTGCTGCAAAATGCGACCAGCGCAGATTATGCCAATACCGGTGCCTGGTCGGAAAAAGCCATTGCCGAGGCCGGCCATTACTGCAACGTTAATGTGGTCGCCGATGCTAAAGCATCAAATTACACCACCATCCCGGATTTTGCTGATTGGCAGGTGTCAGATAAAGCGGCTTATCTGCATTACACGCCTAATGAAACTATTCACGGCGTCGAGTTTCACGATATTCCGGCGATGAGTAATGCACCGTTGATCGCAGATATGTCATCGACCCTGTTGTCTCGGCCGGTGGATATCAATCGCTTTGGACTGATTTATGCCGGCGCGCAGAAAAATATTGGTCCGGCGGGTTTGTGTATTGTCATTGTCCGACGCGATTTGATGGGTAAGACATTGCCGGGTACACCGACCATGTTTGACTACAAAATTCATGATGCCAATGGCTCGATGTTTAACACGCCGGCAACCTATAGCTGGTATTTAGCGGGTTTGGTGTTTCAATGGTTGAAACAACA
>DASSWO010000136.1:0-2611 GCA_035704795.1 Methylophaga sp.
AGCAAAAACACCTTTATATGTGACTGTCGATGGCCAGGCTGCAGCGTTATTGGCGATTGCCGATCCCATTAAATCTACCAGCGAGCAGACCATCAAGCAGTTGCATCAACTGGGCTTTAAAGTCGCCATGTTAACCGGTGATCATCGGCATACTGCTGAGGCGGTGGCTAAGCAGCTCAATATTGATCAAGTTTATGCGGAAGTGATGCCGGCTGATAAAAAAGACCAAATCGCTAAGCTGCAGCAGGCCGGGCAAAAAGTCGCCTATCTGGGCGATGGTATTAATGATGCGCCAGCGTTAGCGCAGGCAGATATTGGTATGGCAATGGGCAATGGTACTGATATTGCCATTGAAAGTGCCGATGTAGTGTTGGTTAAAGGTGATCTGAATGCGGCGGTAAAAGCCATTGGGCTTGCTAGGGCGACTATGCGTAATATCAAGCAGAATCTGTTTTGGGCGTTTGCCTACAATATTGCACTGATCCCTGTGGCTGCCGGCGTGTTGTATCCGGCATTTGGCATTTTATTATCACCGATCCTGGGGGCTGCTGCGATGGCGTTGTCGAGTGTATTTGTAGTCAGTAATGCTTTACGGCTGAACCGGTTTACCGGCGCTTAAAAAGTATTCCAGAACGGTAATAAAGTCAGTAACAGCACAAACACAACCAGCAGCACAATGCCGGCAAAACGAAAAGGATGTTGCAGAATTAACCGCCCAAAACCGGGCAATTCACCGCTGGCTCGCAGCGCTTCATAATGCTGGCGCTGGATAATCGCGCGGTGTGATTGATACTCATCAATAATCGCTCTAGCTAAAGGCAATTGGCTATCATTATTAAGCCAGATGGCAGCAACGCCTAAACCAAAAAAACCGGCATGGGTTTCATAAAAGTTAAGACCCTTATCCGTTAATAATTGCCGGACATCTTCTGCCTCATCTTCGGGTACATCATTAAGTCTGAAAAGTAACGTCGCCATTGTGCTTCCTTGTCTAACAGCGCAAATTGCGTCGGCTGGATAGCCCTGGGGTTTGTTTAAAGTAACTAATCGGCTCTGCTAGCGCCTTGATTGAAGCTTTTTCAGACACAACAGTGGCGGAGATGACAGATAAACAAGCCCTGACTTATTGTGACCTATTTTGCAGTAAATCTGCAAAATTGTGATTAACATCACGATGACCGGCCTCATCCTCACGTACCACCAGGATCACATCACGCAGTCGTGCATCTTCTGGCAGTTGCCAGTAATCAATGGCGATCTGCGGCGCTGGAAGGTTTTCGTAAGTGCCGTCATCAATCCCGTTCAAATATTCGGTGTAACTATAAACGGCTTCTTCTTCAAGATAGCCGACGATACGGTGCGCAACCCGGGACGAAAACAAGTAAAGCACAAAAAACAAATTATAAAATACGCCCTGAGCAATGATGATAATCCACCGCTCAAACCAGCTGGGTTTGGCAATATGAATAAACGTCAGCAAGTGCATCCGTTCGTTTTCGGCTTCGTCCAGCAGGGTGCGGATCCAACCATTATCCTGTTCCATACGCCGTAAAGAACGTAAATGCTGCAACGCACCACCTACCATACCGGGCACGGCGGCAACCGTTTCCAGTACGACTGCCCGATGACCGTAACGACCGCTGAAAAATACATCGGCAAAAAACCGCATAAACTTCACTACCCGATAGGCAATCCGATCCGACAGCGATTGCGGGACATGGTGTGATTGCAGCTTAATGGCTTCGGACATAATTACTCCAGAGTAATGAGAGACCAATGGTCAATTGGACGTCAGCATACGCAATTTTCAGACAATCCGACAAGCTATGAGCGGCGAAAAATCCCGGATAATTTCGCACCGATAAGCTGCTTCTGGTAGTTTAGGATGCTTAAGTAAAAACCGGTGTTAGATTGGGTTGATCAGGCTGATGAGGACATGATGCAGGACGGACTTTTTTCCGAAAACTGGCAAATCATTTTGCAGGCGAAGCCAGCGTTGGCAGACAGCGCCAAAATCGTACTGGCGGGCAGTGACTATGTGTTGCAGCAGGGTGAGCGCAAACCAAAAGCTTTGTCAGAATTACTGACCAGTGGCGATATCGAACGGGTCTACGACAATACCGATTACTCGCAAAAGCTGCAGGTGATTTTGCAAACCGTCAAAGATGAAAACAGTTTGCACCAGCAACTTCGCTGGTTTCGTCATCTGCAAATGGTCCGCATCATTTGGCGGGATCTAGCTGGCTGGGCTGATTTGGCAGAAACCACCCGCGATTTATCAGCACTTGCCGATGCCTGTATCAGCAACACACTGGATTTGTTATATCAATGGCAGACCGAAGTAAGCGGTACGCCATTAAACAGCGATGGCCAGCCGCAACAACTGATCGTTTTAGGCATGGGCAAGCTGGGGGCAGGTGAACTGAACCTGTCTTCGGATATCGATCTGATTTTTTGTTATGACGAAGATGGCGACACCCAGGGAGGGCGGCGTAATCTCAGTCATGAAGAGTTTTTTACCCGCCTCGGTCGCAAACTGATACAGGCGCTGGATAATGTCACCGCCGAGGGTTTTGTGTTTCGTGTCGATATGCGGCTGCGGCCTTTTGGA
>DASSWO010000153.1:0-2195 GCA_035704795.1 Methylophaga sp.
CTATCGTTGATACACTTTTTACGGACCATAATATCGATCGCCAGCAATTGCATGAAGCCGCTCGGTTATTTGCGATGAGTCGCGCCAGTCATAGTGGCCGCACCGCTAAGCAATTTTATCTGCATTATCTGACGGGGCAATAAATGTAGTCTGCAACACGGGCGGGTATTAGTGTTATTCAAACAACTTATTTCTGATTTTCACTGATATTAAACATTTTGATTTTGCCAAAAATCCGCCTGAATAAGCCATTTCAAAGATAAGCCAAAAAAAGCGCACAAACTCATGACCAAAATCATCGGCAAAGGGCTGCCGTCGGTAATTGCGGTTACCAGCCATCCACTGGTAGCACCAGTCATAAAACCGCAGGCACCGAGTAATGCCGTGGCGGTCGCTGCGCTCTGCGGAAAAAATTCAACCGTGCTGGCAATAGCATTGGCAACGGTTAACCCCTGAAAACCGATAAACAGCATGATGCCCACGACCAATAACCAAAGTTGTGGTGCGGGTGTAAAAAGCACGTAAGCCAGCAATAAGAAGCCCACGATTAACTGCAACGATTGGCCAATGGTCAGCAAAAATGCCGGGCCATGGTAACGAAGCATGCGCATATTCAAACGATTAAATACCACCATCACCAGAACATTGACACCAAATAAAAAGGGATACAGTGTTTCACTGACTCCGAAATAGCCCATATAAACCGATGGTGATGCGGTGATAAAGGTAAACAGGCCGCCAAATGAAAAACATTGTGCGGCCAGAAAGCCCATCGCCTGGCGATGGCTGAGCACTGACAGATAACGTCTAACCACGCTGGGCCGGTTGAGCAGATGCTGATGTGTTTCCGGCAAAAACCGGAATAACAACCATCCCAGTAAGCACGCATAAACCAGCAAAAATACGAAGATGGATTGCCAGCCAGCCAGATGCAGTAACAACATGCCAATGATTGGCGCCATTAACGGCGCTATCATCATAATGATCGCCATTTGTGATAAATGCCGGGCACTGTCCCGGCCACTACTGATATCCCTGATAACGGCTGATGAATTAACGATTGCCAAACCGCCGCCCATTGCCTGAACCAGTCGCCAAAGCCAGATAGATTCGATAGTTTGACTGACAATAATGCCGGCGCTGCCGACAATAAACAGACTGATGCCGGTAAAAATGATCCGGCGTCGACCAAACCGGTCAGATAATGGCCCGCCGACAATCTGGCCAAGTGCAAAACCACCGAGAAATAAGCTTAATGACAGTTCAACATCATGAATGGGGATTTGCAGCTGCGCGGCCATAGTGGGCATCGCCGGTAAATAGGCATCTATGGCCAGCGGCGCCATCGCAGTCAATGCAGCCAACATCAAAATTAATAAATTTGTTTGCCGTAACGTTAGGGCTTGTTTATCTTTCATCTTCGCCTCTGTTGTGAGCTGAAAAAGCGCAAATCAAGGCGCGAGGAGGGCAGTTTGTGGAATACATCCCTGTATTTCACCGCTTCGCAGCCAGCAAAGCTGTTCAAATGGGTTTCAGACCCATTTGTCAATCGCTTATGTAGAGTAACTACACTGCGCGCTTTCCGCCTTGTCGGATACAAAAATAGCTGCCAGCAGTGGTGGATTTGAAAGATAAACAAGCCCTAGCAGCATACCGTGACGCCATGAGGGCCGCTGCACTCAGTCGGCATTTAAGTCGTAACTGAAGATTTAGACAGAGCTACAGAGCCGAGTTCCCGCATATCAATACCGCTTGGATGCTGAAATACCCGCAGGCCAAATTCCGGCAAAATCGCCAGCATATGATCAAAAATATCTGAAGCAATGCCTTCGTATTCAACCCATTCAATGGTGCTGGTAAAGCAATAAATTTCCAGGGGCAGACCATTAGACGTCGGTTCCAATTGTCGTGACATCAGCGTCAAATCCTGGCGGATCTGTGAGTGATGTTTCAAATACTGGCTGACATAGGCGCGAAAACTGCCGATATTAGTTATTCGACGGGTATTAACCGGTTCTTGACCCCATTGTTCGAGTTTTTGATTCCAGGCGTCAATATCAGCTTGTTTATCACTTAGATAGGGGTTAAGCAGATTAAAGCGATGCAGCTTTTGTTTTTCTTCATCACTCAAAAAATGAATCGACTGCTGGTCAATCAAGATACTGCGTTTAATGCGCCGGCCGCCGATTTCTTTC
>DASSWO010000175.1:0-5470 GCA_035704795.1 Methylophaga sp.
GCAGCATTAACACTGGATGAAGCATTACGGTTGTCTGAGCAGATTACTGATCTGCAAATTCTGTTGGTCACCAATATTTCTGATGGTGCCGATAAGATTATCAGCCATCCGGAAATCAACCAGATTCGGCAACTCAAAGGCAAGCGCATCGCCGTTGAAGAGAATAGTGTCGGTATTTATCTGCTCTACCTGGCGCTGCAAAAAGCCCAACTGGAGCTTGATGACGTTTTTCTGCTGCCAGCCACCGTCAATCAACATTTACCGCTGATGCAAAGTCGTCGTGCCGATGCCGTGGTTACCTTTGACCCCACCGCCTACCAGCTGGAAAAGCTTGGCTTTGAAACCTTATTCGACAGCACACAGATCGATAACAAAATTGTCGATGTGCTGGTTTGCCGAAAAAGCTTGATAACAGAACGCCCACAAGCCATTAAACAATTATTAGCCGCCTATTGGCAGGCCCACCAAGTGCTGGTTAATTCACCACAGCAAGCCTATCCTCTGATAGCGAAGCGTCTGGGTGTGCCGATGGCTGCATTACCGGTCATTTATCAAAACCTGATCTTGCCGGACAAATCCCTGAATGCCCAACTTATCACTGAGGATTTATCTGCCATTATCGACCAAACCGGCCACTTTCTGCTTGATCAAGGCTTATTAACAAAGCCGCCAGATGCACAGACGCTTTTGGGCTATGAATCGCTATGAATACTGTGCAGACGTTTCGTCTGACGGTTTGGATCCCGACTATCGTAGTTAGTCTGTTTTTAATCTTATTTGGTATTCAGGTTTATAACGAATTTGCTGAACGGCAACGGTTAGTCATTGAAAATGCGCAAAATAACTTAAAAGAGACCGCATTACAGTTGGCGCATAATCTTGAATACGCATTGGCCAATAATGATCAACAGCAGGCCCAAAGTCATATTGCGCGCTCCAGCTTACGCAGGGACGCCAGCTTTAGTGTTTTACTGAATCCACAGCAGCAAATTATCCATGCATCACGCTTTGCCTGGGTGTCCGAGAGCGCAGACCGTATATTTAATCCACAACAATTAACACTGATAAAACAAACAGCTGAAAATCAACAGATCCGACAACAATATACCGACGGCATTTTAAATATTGCCGTGCCGTTAACCCAAAGTGGACATGGGGTAATTGCTGCCGGTGAAGACGTGCCCGTGCTGTTTATAGAAAGCAATATCGACTACCAGCTTCAAAAGATAAGCCATGAGTTGTGGAAAGAATTATTACCCGTTTTAGTGTTATTTGTAGTCGCTACCTTTTTATTAATGCTGATTATTCGGGCTATCGTTTTAAAACCGTTGTTTGCTCTCAAAAAACTGGCCAGACAACTCAGTCAACAACAGTTTGATCTGCAAAATCCATTAAAAGGTCAAACCGAACAAACTGATGTGGCCGAGACGTTGGTTAATGCCGGTAAGCAATTTAAACAATATATCGCCGAAATAACGGATCGTGAACGACGCCTCAGCATTACACTGCAATCCATTGGTGATGCCGTTATTGTCAGCGATGCTAATGGCTTGATCACCCGCATTAATCCCGTTGCCTGTCGATTAACGGGGTGGCCAGAGCAACAGGCTCTGGGCCAACCATTATTGACTATTTTTGATATCTACCATGCCACGACCCATGAGCCTATCGCTAATCCGGTCAGCACGGTACTGGCGACCGGTGAAACCGTCGAGCTGGACAATCAAACGGTCCTCTACTCAAGGGATGGCGGCCGTTATCATATCTCTGACAGTGCAGCGCCGATCCGCGCTCAGGATGATCCTCATGCGCCCATTCTTGGTGTGATTCTGGTGTTTCAGGATGTCACCCAGCAATATCAGCTGCGTCAGGAATTACGACAATCAGTGGATTTTTTGCAAAATATGCTGCGGGTGACGCCAAGTGTCACCTATGTTCTGGATATTTTGCCGGGGCCGGTTTTCCAGCTAGTCTATGTTACCGAAGCCGTGGAAACGATGACCGGAGAAAATGCTCAATATTGGCTGGCAAACGCACAAAACTGGCTAAGTCACATCCATCCTGATGATGTTGAAAGTGTGCAAAAAACGCTACAAAAGGCGCTGAACAGCAGTAAACCTATTACGAATAGATTTCGTTTTAAACATCGTGAGGGTCACTATATTCATGTGCAGGATCATCTTAGTGCAACCCCCCATCACGATGCACCCGGTGACCGCCGGCAAATTGTCGGCGTCGTGCTGGATATCAGCGCGCAACAACAAACCATCGCTGAAAATCAGTTGCTCGGCGATATTCTTGAACGGTCGGTTAATGAAATCTACATTATTGATGCCGATTCGCTGAATTTTATGATGGTCAATCAAGGCGCACGGAACAATCTTGGCTATACCATGGATGAGCTGCGGCAAATGACGCCGCTGGATTTAAAACGGGATTTTAATCGCGAACAGCTAATGCAAAAATTTCGGCCATTGCTGCAAAATCAGCAAAGCCGGATGCAATTTGAAACGGAACACTGCCGCAAAGACAATAGCCGTTATCCTGTCAGCGTCTCAGTTCAGTTGGATCGATATGGCGATCGTAAAGTCTTTGTTGTTATCGCCGATGACATCAGTGAACGCAAACGGATTGAAAAAGCGCTTCTGGAAGAACGTTCGCTGCTACGCGGCATTATTGACTCCACCCCGGATATGATTTTCTGTAAAGACACCACTGGGGTTTATATTCGCTGTAATAAAGCGGTTGAGCAGTTACTGGCTTTATCGGAAGCAGAGATTATCGGTAAAACCGATTTTGACTTATTCAGCGAAGCCGAGGCTCGTCGTTTTGTTGAACATGACCGGTTGGCTATTTCCCGCGGGATTAGCCATCTCAATGAAGAAACCTTGAGTTATCCGGATGGCCATCAAGTATTGCTTGAGACATTAAAAACGCCGTTTCGTAACGACAAAGGTGAAACGCTGGGCACACTGGGCATAAGCCGCGACATTACCCAACAGCGGCGTGCAGAACAGGCCTTGCATCTGGCCGGTATGGTTTTTGAGAGCAGTAATGAAGGCATCATCATTACCGATGCGGATAACCGTATTATCCGGGTTAACCCGGCATTTACCGCCATCACAGGTTATCTGGAAACTGACGTTATCGGCCAAAATCCCTCTCTGTTGCAATCAGGCAAACATGACAGCCATTTTTATCAAGAACTCTGGCGTGCATTGGATGCCGAGGGTAACTGGTCCGGCGAAATCCATAACCGTCGTAAAAATGGTGAAATTTATCTGCAGTGGCTGTCGATAACACAGGTCAACAACCGAGAGGGAGAACGGCAAAACTATGTTGCCATCATGTCCGACATCAGCAAGTTCCGTGAAGCCGAGCAACGAATAAGCTTTCTGGCACACCACGACGTATTGACCAGATTACCTAACAGAGCATTGCTCAGCGACCGGATCCGACAAGCTATTATTGCCTGCGACCGGCACGATCAAAAACTGGCTTTACTATATATGGATTTGGATCGTTTTAAGTTTATCAACGACAGTCTTGGCCACGCGATCGGGGATTTACTTTTGATAGCCGTCGCCGATCGACTGATTGAGCATAAGCGTGAACAAGACACTGTTTGCCGTACCGGTGGTGATGAATTTATTGTGCTGTTACCGGATACCGATGCGGAAGGTGCTGCCCATGTAGCCCAGAAACTGGTCGAAAAAATGACCGAGCCCTTTGATATTGAAGGCAACCAGCTGTTTGTCACCTTGTCGATTGGTATCAGTATTTATCCTGATAACGGCAACGACGCTGAAACGCTCAATAAACATGCCGACACCGCCATGTACCGGGCCAAACATGCCGGTCGTAATCAATATCAGTTTTTTACCGAGGAAATGCACTCGCAAATTGTCCACAAACTGGAATTGGAACATGCCTTGCGCTTCGCCTTGGCGGGGAATGAGCTTTATCTTGAGTATCAGCCGCAAATAGATATTCATGCCAATCGCATCAACGGTGCTGAAGCTTTATTGCGCTGGCAACATCCACAATTAGGCAAAATTTCACCGCTGGAATTTATTCCCATTGCGGAAGAGACCGGCATGATCAATCCGATTGGCAACTGGATTTTGCATAACGCGATCGCACAATGCAAACAATGGGTGGATGCCGGCCACAGCGATTTATTGATGGCTATTAATTTATCGGCTGTACAGTTTAATAATCCACACCTTGTCAGTACGATCGTCGATATCCTGCATGAGCATCAACTGCCACCGGAAAATCTGGAACTGGAAATTACTGAATCGGTAGCCATGTTCAATATAGACTTGACCATCAAACAACTGCGGGCGTTGGCTGACAATGGCATACGCTTATCACTGGATGATTTTGGAACCGGTTATTCCTCATTAAATTATTTAAAAAAATTCCCCATCAACAAACTGAAAATTGATCAGGGTTTTGTTTTTGATATGCTCGTTGATGAAGACGATGCGGCGATTGTCGATGCGGTTATTACACTGGCGCGCTCACTGGGTTTAAAAACCCTTGCCGAAGGTGTCGAAACCCACGCGCACTTACTGGCATTACAGGAAAAAGGCTGTGATTTTATGCAGGGCTTTTATTTCAGCCGGCCAGTAGGCCCGGCACAATTTATCAGCCTGATAAATAAACGCCCCTTGCCCTGAGCTTCACGCTACACTGACATAAACGGTAAAGGAACCTCCATGCGACAACAACAAATCGACCAAATCGAAGTGCTGCTGCACTTTAACCTTGATACCACTCTGCAAGGGCTGAAAATTCATCATGATGCACGTCCCGGCCTGGTGAGTGCCGCTAAACAGTTACATGATCTGGGGCTTATCACGGAGTATGATGGTGGCTATTTAACCGATTTAGGTCATGAAGCAGCTGAACATTTACAACTGGCGTTGCAAATCATGAAACCCATCAGTTAAGGCGCTGATAAATTTCAAAACGGTAATCAAACTGGTTTTTGGCATCTGCTGTATGGCTTTCCTGCGACAGTAGTTGCCATTGCTGCCAGTTGATTTCCGGAAACCAAGTATCACCGTCCAGCGCTGTTAAAACGCGAGTTAAATACAACTTGTCAGCTTTGGGCAACAACTGTTGATACAACGAAGCACCGCCCATCAACATCACTTCTGTTTCATCAGCGCACATAGCTAGCGCAGCATCTGGATCCTGAGCCAGTTCACAGCCCTCTGCTGGCTGATAATCTGCTTGACGGGTGACCACAATATTGCGCCTTCCAGGTAAACCACGACCTATCGATTCATGGGTATTACGACCCATAATTAACGGCTTACCCATTGTCATGCGTTTGAAAAATTGCAGATCGGCAGATAAGCGCCAGGGCAGCTGATTATCTTTACCAATCAATCTATTTTCATCCATTGCCACAATTATCGATAACATCAGTCAGTCCCCGGGAAAATGCCGCAACAGC
>DASSWO010000194.1:0-2377 GCA_035704795.1 Methylophaga sp.
TATTCGGTGGTGCCACGGATTTGGGGCGGGGTGACCAATCCAAGTGAGCTTCGGGCCATTGCCGATATTTCTGAAAAATATAACGTACCAACGGTAAAAATCACCGGTGGTCAGCGTATCGATTTATTGGGTATAAAAAAAGACGATCTGCCCAAAATGTGGGCTGATTTAAGCGAAGCTGGTTTTGTTTCCGGTCATGCTTACGGCAAGTCGCTGCGAACTGTTAAAACCTGTGTAGGCAGTGAGTGGTGCCGCTTTGGTACTCAGGATTCTACCGGTCTCGGTATCAAGGTCGAAAAAATGACCTGGGGCAGTTGGACACCGCATAAATTCAAGATCGCCGTATCAGGTTGTCCGCGTAACTGTGCTGAGGCCACCATTAAAGATATTGGTGTGGTCTGCGTCGATTCGGGTTATGAACTCCACGTGGGCGGTAATGGTGGCATCAAGGTGCGTGCGACTGATTTTCTGTGCAAAGTCGCCACTGAAGAACAAGCTATGGAATACATTGCAGCTTATATGCAGCTCTATCGTGAAGAAGGCCATTATCTGGAACGGACAGCACCTTGGATTGAGCGGGTAGGTCTGAAACATGTACAGGCGCTGGTAGTAGACGATGAAGCTAATCGTAAAGCATTGGCAGAGCGTTTTTATGCGTCACAGAAAAATGCTCAGAATGATCCGTGGGCTGAAGAAGTTGCCAAACAGCCACAAAAATATATCCCGATTAAGCAGGTAGGTTAATGGAAACAAATTGGACAGAAGTGGGCCCACTGGAAGATATTCCGCAAAAAGGTGCTCGCGTATTAGATAGCAAAGACGGTGACGTCGCCGTATTTCGGACCAGCAATGATGAGGTGTTTGCCCTATTCGATCAGTGCCCGCATAAAAAGGGACCTTTATCACAGGGGATTGTTTACGATAAACGGGTGGCTTGCCCATTACATAACTGGGTCATTGATTTGAGCAGTGGCGAGGCCACCGGCCCAGATGAAGGCTGTACGCGTAGTTTTGCCATTAAAGTGGAAAACGGTGTGGTGTTTATCGCCTTGTAAAGGAGCGGATTTTGGCTATAACCACCCACACAACCTGTCCTTATTGCGGTGTCGGCTGCGGTGTTTTAGCGACACCCGAGTCTGACGGTACGGTGACCATCACCGGTGACCCGGCGCATCCGGCCAATTTCGGTCGCTTGTGTTCAAAAGGTTCGGCGCTTGGCGATACTTTGGGCCTCGAAAATCGTCTGCTATATCCACATATTGATGGTCAACGGGTCAGCTGGGATCTGGCGCTGGATAAAGTGGCCGGTGAATTTCAGCGGGTCATTGATCAGCATGGCCCGGATGCATTGGCGATATATGTCTCCGGGCAAATCCTGACCGAAGACTATTACACTGCCAATAAGCTGATGAAAGGCTTTATTGGTAGCGGCAATATAGATACCAATTCAAGGTTGTGCATGTCATCGGCCGTGGCCGCGCATAAACGCGCCTTTGGCAGCGATGCCGTGCCATGTAACTACGAAGATCTGGAAAGCTGCGATTTATTGATCTTGACCGGCGCCAATTTAGCCTGGTGTCATCCGGTATTGTTTCAGCGTATCAGTGCCGCCAAAGAAGCGCGGCCGAACATGAAAGTCGTGGTCATCGATCCACGTAAAACTGCCACCTGCGATATTGCAGACCTCTTTTTATCCGTCAAACCAGGCAGTGATGCCTTTTTGTTTAACGGTTTGCTGAATTATTTAAAAGATTGTGATGCACTCGACTGGAGTTATATTGAGCAGCATGTTGAGGGCTTTGCCGCAACGCTGCAGGCCGCTAAAGAGTCCACTGGCAGTATTCCCAAAACCGCGGCAGCTTGTGAACTCAGCGAAACCGATGTCGCGGAATTCTTCCAGTTGTTCGCCAAAACACCAAAAGTCGTTACGGTGTTTTCACAGGGCATTAACCAGTCAGCCAGCGGCACCGATAAATGTAATGCCATTATTAACTGTCATTTGGCGACCGGTCGTATCGGTCAACCCGGTATGGGACCGTTTTCGATGACCGGCCAGCCCAATGCCATGGGTGGCCGGGAAGTGGGCGGTCTGGCCAATCAGCTGGCAGCCCATATGGAAATCGGCAATGCTGAACACCATGATCGGGTATCGCGATTTTGGGGGACTGATAAGCTCACCCATACTGCCGGCGCTAAAGCTGTCGATATGTTTGCCGACATCGCTAGCGGTAAAATTAAAGCCGTGTGGATCATTGCCACCAATCCGGTGGTCAGCCTGCCGGATGCTGATGCTGTTAAAAAAGCATTACAAGACTGTGAGTTTGTCGTCGTCAGTGATTGTGAGTCACGCACTGATTGCACTGAAATTGCCGATGTT
>DASSWO010000196.1:0-10230 GCA_035704795.1 Methylophaga sp.
GTAAAGTAAGCACCCGTTTATGCCTGGCGGCCATAGCGAGTTGGCACCACCTGTTCCCATCCCGAACACAGCAGTGAAACAGCTCAGCGCCGATGATAGTGTGGGAGTTCCCATGTGAAAGTAGGACACTGCCAGGCTTTATATATAAAACAAGCCCGACGCGAAAGCGCCGGGCTTTTTTATTATCTGCAGTTGAGACAATGTGCTCTGCTTGAACGAAGTGACCGCCAATTGCTCCTGCAGCTGCATACGATGAACAGGAGTGTTCAACTGTCGCGATAGCAGGATAGCGACCAGTACATCCATGGAGATAAAAACACCGGGAGTGTTTTGGACGCCGTCAGGCGTCCGTAGGGCTGATGTGCAGGGATGTACTTCACCACAAAGTAGTTCAAAATCAGAAAGCTACCTTGATTGGCCCTATCCCGGCGAAGGCACTTCCTTTTCATTAACATGCTCGTCTGCTAATTTTTCTTGTGCCCATTGCTGATCTTCCTGATCACTTTCAAGACCTGAATGCGTTGCATTTGCAGGCGGTTCCTCAAAGATCAAGGTAGTCAGTAATGGAAAGTGATCTGAACCGATATGTGGCATGCGTCTAATATCTAAAAGTTTAAAATGCTTACTATGAAATAAATGATCTAACGGCCATCGCATAAACCAATGATCAGCATGATATGTGTTAAACATTCCCCGTCCAACGCGTGGATCCAGTAATTTGCTAATTTTCCTGAACAGTCGCGTTGTCGATGACCAGGCAACATCATTTAAATCTCCTGCCACAATTACAGGTATCTGAGATTTAACAACACTTTTTGCAACCATGATCAATTCAGCATCACGTTCGGATGATTCTTCATTATTTGTTGGACTGGGAGGTGCCGGATGCAAAAAATGCATTCGAATTTCTTTGCCAGAGGGAAGTGTTAATAAGGTGTGTATGGAGGGGACATCCTCTTCTACCAAATATTCGATATTACTTTCACTTAAAGTATATTTTGAATAAAGATGCATGCCATAAAGATTATCTAATGGACAGCTCATACGGAATGGATAATCGCCTTCAATGACAGTCAGTTGTTTTTGCCACCAGATATCAGATTCCAATGTCACCAACACATCTGGTTGATATTGATTTACTAAACTAATTAACTTATCAGAGTGGCGGTTAGGTGTCAGAACATTAGCAGTCATTATCGACAGACGGTTTGCTGCGTCTAAATGGTTAGTTTGTGATACTTCAACTTTGTAAAATTTGGTATGAGGTATTATCCACCAGCACTGATAGCATATTGAGACGACTGTTAACGCCAACAATAACCAAGTTGATGGCGCCGAAATATTCAAAAACAATAATTGAATTATCAATAATATGAGCGCCAACACGGTAAGCTGCGAACGTGGAAAATCTGTGATCCTAATCCACCAGATTTCATTTTTCAGTAAGCTAGCAAAGGTTATGATTGCCAGAAAAATAACCAACGGCGCAATAATAAACAGCATCTATAAAAGGTGTCCAAGTTTATTCAGATAAAAGATTGATACTTTACGCTAGCATATTTCTCTCTCAATATATGCTGGAAACCGAACTTATTCTGGCAATGTTTTTAAATATTTATAAGCGACTTGTAAATACAATGATTTGTGAGCTGCAACCGCCAAAATCCAGGCTAGTCGCCAGCGACTTAAACGTGGCCGGCTGAGTAACTGTTTATCTGATTGTCGGTTTAATTGTGACAACGTCATAATGCCACCGAGCGTCATCGCACGAATCTCCCAGCCCAATCCCCCGGAAGTATCTGCACCCAAAGGTATACCGGTTTGCATTAATGCTGAGGTTTGCTGATAGAGATACCTTAATATCGGTGCCAGATGTTGACTATCGGCATTCAACAGCTCTTTTTCTTCTAAACCAGCGTTTGCCAATAAATCCTGAGGTAGATACAAGCGATTCTGTTCAGTTAAATCCTGCTCAATATCCTGATAAAAATTAATTAATTGCAGGGCACTGCAAATGGCATCGGATTGTTGTAGCTGTTGGTCGTTAGGCTGGCCTTGTAAGTAAAGTAGCAACCGGCCGATGGGATTGGCAGAATACCGGCAATAGTCCATTACCTCATCAAAATTGGCGTAACGCGACTTCAGCACATCCTGGCGAAAGGCAATCAGCAGATCTTCAAATAATTGCACTGGTAGCGCGAATTCTCGAACTGCATCTTGCAGGGCAATAAAAATGGGGTTGTCGTCACTATAATGATTCGATTTAATTTGCTGCAAAAGCAAACTGTACTCATTGAGTTTCGCCAGACGCTCTGATTGAGGAGCATCGCCTTCATCAGCGAAATCATCGGCGGTCCGCGCAAAGGCATAAATTGCAGCAATGGGTCGGCGTAATCGGCCAGGTAATAGCGCCGAAGCAACCGGAAAATTTTCATAATGAGATTTCGCAAGTTGCTGACACCAGGTATAGGCCTTATCAATATCGGCTTCAGTCGCTGTCATTAAAGCTTTGTACCTGTCGTGGTTGCTGTTCTACCGGTGGTAATTCGTCTATTTCACTTTTAACACTGATACCCATTTCAGTAAATTTTCGGGCACCGGGCAGCACATTACGCTCCAATGAACCGACGGCACTGTTAAAGTGATTGACGCTTTGGCCGAGGCTATTACCGAGCTTGCTTAAATGATTACCAAATGTAGATAATCGTTTATAAAGTGTTTCACCAAGTTCGCGAATGATTTCGGCATTTTCAGCTAATTTCTGTTGTTTCCAACCATAAGAAACAGCCCGCAGCAGCGCAATAAAATTAGTCGGTGTGGCCAGAATAATATTTTGGCTCATGCTGTCTTCGAGTAAGGCCGGATCGACTTCCAGCGCTGCTGATAAAAACTGCTCGCCGGGAATAAATAACACGACAAATTCCGGTGACTGACTGTATTCAGTCCAATAATTTTTACGGGAAAGTTCTTTAATACGGCCTCGGATGATCTGCGCATGACGCTTTAACTCGAGTTTACGGGTCATATCATCTTTTGCCTGAATAGCTGATAAATAGGCATCTAATGGGGTTTTGGCATCAACAATGATTTCACGGTTTTCCGGTAACCGGACGATCATGTCAGGACGAATGCTGCCGGTTTCTGTTGTCGTATGCGTTTGTTCATAGAAATCACAATGGGCGACCATGCCACTCAGCTCAGCCAAGCGCCTTAAGGTCATTTCCCCCCATTGGCCGCGTACTTCAGGACGACGTAAAGCCTGCACCAGATTTTGTGTTTCTTGCTGCAGTTGTTGCTGATTTAAGTTCATCTGAGCAATGGTCGTATTCAGACTGCCATAGGCTTCTTTACGCTCTTTTTCGATTTCATGAATTTGTTTGCTGGTGTTTTGCAACGCTTCATTAATTGGTTTGAGCAGTTGCTCAATGGCTTTTTCTTTACTACCAAGCTCGGCTTTGGCTTCACTCTGAAAGCGTTTCAGGTTTTCTTCTGCGAGGCGTAAAAAGTTAGTGTTATTGCGGCTTAGCGCTTCATTTGAAAGCTGATTAAAGGTGTTGGCCAGTTGATCGCGGGTATGATCCAGAATTTCATCAAGTTCCGCTTTATGCTGTTGTTCCCAATCCAGTTTCAGCGTCAACTCATTAACCTGTGATTGTTGCGCGCGGATTTTGCCATTACGCAGCAACACGCCGATTAAAATCCCTGACGCCAGGGCGAGAAAGGCAATAATTAACAAGGTTTGATGGGTTTGGATAAAGGGCAGGATTAAATCCACTGCAAAATCTCCAATGGATGATTGATAACGCAATCAGCTTGCCAGAGATCAATGTTTTCATCATGCTCAATATAACCATAACGGGCGACTACGGCGCGCATATGGGCATTTTTGGCAGCTTCAATATCACGCTGTGCGTCACCAATATAAATACAATCTGCGGGTGATACTGTCAGTAACTCGCAGGCATGATGTATCGGCGCTGGATGTGGCTTACTGAAAGCAGTGGTATCGCCACTGACAATACAGGCTGCCTGATTGGTAAGCTGTAATTGCTGCATCAACGGATCGGTTAAAAATGCCGGTTTATTAGTCACCACGCCCCAGCGGATTTGGTTGGCAGTTAAGGTATCAAGCACTTTCCGCATGCCGATAAACAGCGCCGATTCACGGGTTAGATTATCAGCATAAATCTGCAAAAAACGTTGCTGCAAGCCGTTATAAACAGAGTTATCTTTTTCGATGCCAAAGCCCAGTTTTAGCAGACCGGCACTGCCATGACTGGCCACTGGTCTAATCAACGCATGATCAAGTGGTTTACGGCCTTCCTGCTGTAGCAACGTATTCAGTGCAAAACCCAGATCCGGCGCGGTATCGACCAACGTGCCATCAAGATCAAACAGCAGTACATTAAACGGTGAAATAACCATTACAAACGACTGCAATGCATCAGGTAATTGACATCTACATCCTGCGATAACGCATATTTGCGCGTTAACGGATTGTAGCTAATGCCGGCGATAGCGCTGACTGTTAAACCGGCTTCGCGACAAGCGCGAGCAAGTTCCGAGGGTTTGATAAACCGCGCGTAATCATGCGTGCCTTTAGGCAGCATATTGGCGATATATTCAGCGCCGACAATGGCCAGTAACCAGGCTTTGGGATTACGGTTAAGCGTTGAAAAATAAACATCGCCGCCCGGTTTAACCATCTCCGCACAGGCTTTGATGATGGCCTGAGGATCCGGCACGTGTTCTAGCATTTCCATACAAGTAACGGCATCAAACTCGCCAGGATGATTCGCTGCCATAGCTTCGGCAGTGGTTTGCTGGTAATTAATTTTTAAGCCTGCTTCCAAGGCATGCAAGCGGGCAATTTCCAAAGGCAATTCGCCCATATCAATGCCGGTGGCATTAGCGCCGCTTATAGCCAACGATTCAGTCAAAATACCACCGCCGCAGCCAACATCGACAATTTGTGCTGTTTTTAAAACGGTGCGATCTTTGATGAATTGCAGTCGTAAAGGATTAATTTGATGTAACGGTTTGGACTGGCCTTCCGGGTCCCACCAACTGTCGGCGAGCGCGTCAAATTTAGCGACTTCTGCCGGATCAACATTATGATGTGTCATGCGTTTGCCTTAATTTGGCTGGCCCATTGCCGGGCGTCAGCAAGAATTTTTTGACTGTCGAGCGTGGTTAAATGACGATTTTTAAGTAAGTGCTTACCTGCGACCCAGACATCAGTCACCTTATCGCGGCCAGTGGCATAAACCAACTGTGAGGGCAGGTCATAAAAGGGCTGGGTTTCCAGATCGCTGAGTTTGACGGCAATCATATCAGCCGCTTTGCTAATTTCGAGCGAACCGGTGACCTGCTCAAGTCCCAGCGCTTTTGCAGCATTGATAGTCGCCATTTGTAATGCCTGATAAGCAGGCACCGCGCTGGGATCACCGGAAACCGCTTTGGCGAGCAGGGCGGCCTGGCGCATTTCTGAAAACATATCCAAATCATTATTAGAGGCTGCGCCATCGGTGCCGATGGTGATATTAACGCCGCTGTTATTTAACGCTGCAACAGGACAAAAGCCACTGGCTAACTTTAGATTCGATTCCGGACAATGCGCGATGTGAACACCCGCTTGCGCGCAATCTTCGATTTCTGCTGGGGTGAGCTGCGTCATATGTACCGCAATCAAACGCGGTGATAACAGCCCTAGGTCTTTCAAGCGTGCCAGAGGCCTTTCGCCATATTCTTCAATGCTGGTATTAATTTCACTGGCCGTTTCATGGATATGCATCTGAATCGGCACATCCAGTTCTTCGGCATTAACGATGATCTGTTCCAACGTTTTATTGGCGACGGTGTATGGGGCATGCGGTGCATAGTTACTGGTGATCCGGGGATGATGCCGGTACTTGTCATGTAACGCCTGGCCTTTATGTAAGTACTCGTTTACATCACGCGCCCAACTGGTCGCAAACTCAATCACCACCATGCCCAGACTGGCGCGAATGCCACTTTGATCAACAACGCGGGCGGTGGCTTCCGGAGAAAAATACATATCGCTGAAAGTCGTGGTGCCGCCGCGAATCATTTCAGCGATGGCCAGCGCTGAACCGGCTTCTACAAACGCATCGCCAACAAACTTTTGTTCAGCCGGCCAGATATGATCATTAAGCCAGCGCATCAGCGGCAAATCATCAGCGAGGCCCCGAAACAAACTCATGGCGCTATGACCATGGTTATTAATCAACCCCGGCATTAGCACGTGATCGGTCAAATCATGGATTTGCGTTGCCGTAAATTGCTGCTTTGCCTCAATCTGGGGTAACAGCGCTACAATATGACCTTCGTGAACGGCAATTGCGTGATTTTCAAGGATCGCCTGATCAGCCGTCATCGGCAAACACCAGCGGGCGTTAATCAACAAATCGATTTTTTTCATAGCGTCCGATTATAACTGTCCCAAGCAGGAGAACACAGTGGCAAGCCAAAGCAAAAGCGTTCAACCGATTCGCTGGCAGGAAAATAAATTGTGCTTATTGGATCAACGGCTTTTGCCGGCAGAAACCGTTTGGCTCGATTTTGATGATAGCGATGACGTTGCCAAAGCCATTAAAGACATGGTGGTGCGAGGTGCGCCAGCAATTGGCGTCACTGCTGCCTATGCTGTTGTTTTGGCAGCTAGACATGCCTGGCAAACAGCCGCTGAAAATTGGCAACAAGCGATGTCAGCGCCACTGCAAATCTTACTTGAATCGCGACCCACGGCCGTTAATCTGCAATGGGCGATTGAAAAAATGACAGCGGTTTATCAATCCCTGCCGGCTGATGAAAACCCTGAAACCGTATTATTGACGGCGGCTGAGCAGATCCATCAACAAGATATTGCGGCCAATCATGCGATGGGCAAGTTGGGTGCAGATTTAATGAATGCAAACAGCACGGTATTAACCCATTGTAATGCGGGTGCATTAGCAACCGGCGGATTTGGCACAGCATTAGGGGTGATTCGTCAGGGGTTTGCTGAAGGTAAGATCCGTGATGTTTATGTTGATGAAACGAGGCCCTGGTTACAGGGCGCCAGACTGACGGCCTGGGAGTTAGTCGAAGAGCAAATTCCCTGTACGCTGCAATCTGATGTGGCGGCCGCTGCATTAATGGCGCAGGGCAAAGTTGACTGGGTGATTGTCGGCGCCGATCGTATCGCCGCCAATGGTGATGTCGCCAATAAAATCGGCACCTATGCGCTGGCCGTATTAGCGCAATATCATGGCGTTAAATTTATGGTGGCTGCGCCACAGTCGACTATTGATTGGCATTGTCAAAACGGTGAACAAATTCCAATCGAACAACGCCCGGCAATTGAAGTCACCCATATCGGTAATAAACAAATTGCGCCTGACGGTGTTAAGGTAAGTAATCCGGCGTTTGACGTCACGCCAGCGAAATTGATTACCGCCATCGTTACTGAAACAGGCGTTGTTTTGTCGCCTTCAGCCGCTACAATGAGCAGTCTGCATTTAAACGCATAAGGAGTCAGTCATGGCACAAACAGCATTGGTTACCGGCAGTAATCGTGGCATTGGGCTTGAGCTTTGCCGTCAGTTAAAACAACGTGGTTATGACGTTATCGCGACCTGTCGGCATCGTTCGTCCGCACTGAACGAACTCGGCGTCGAAATTATAGAAGATGTCGAGGTCAGTGAACCATTCAGCCTGCATAGCCTCTCCGATAAACTCGGTAATAGAAAAATTGACTTGTTGATGAACAATGCCGGGATTGCCGGTGGTTTGGGGCTTGCCGATATTGATGCCAACACTGTCGAAAGTTTCAAACGGATGTATGAGGTTAATAGCCTTGGACCTTTGCTGACCACACAAGCGTTGCTGAAACATTTACCCGAGGGTAGTAAAGTAGGCTTGGTGACTAGCCGAATGGGCTCCATCGCTGATAATGATTCTGGTGGCAGCTACGCTTATCGGATGTCTAAAGCCGCCCTTAATGCCGCGGGTAAATCCCTGTCAATTGATCTGAAAGGTAAAGGTATTGCTGTGGCGATTTTGCATCCCGGTTGGGTACGTACTGATATGACCGGTCATGGTGGGCTGGTCGATGCCGACGAATCAGCCAAAGGCTTATTGGATCGTATGGCAGCACTCACTCTCGAAAACAGCGGCACTTTCTGGCATATGAATGGCGATGAATTGCCTTGGTAGCCTATCCAGCGCTGAGCCCTTATCAACAGCGTAACTTACCCGATTTATTGAAACCGGCAATGCCGGTTGCTGCGCAGTTTGATGATAGTAGTCATCAACTATGGTTTTGCCAGACCAGCGCAGGTCCGGTGGTATTGAAAGTTGCCGATAAACCGGTTGTCCGCTGCTCAGCGTTTTGGCAGGGTGTGAATCGTTTATTCGCGCTGAATTTTCCAGCTTCACTGGCAGATACTATGGGGATACAACAGTTTCTAAGCCAGCATAGCCCCTTGGAAATTCCGGAATGTTTATCGGCTAACAGCGGTTTTGTCGTATGCCGACAATTAGCCGGCAAAACCTTAGCAACCGAAATGGTCAATCCGGATATCATCAGACAGCTGGCCAGCCATATTGCCGCTTTGCATCAGCAAACAGCTGATCACTGGGGGGCATTACAAAAGCCAAAGTTTACTAAAGATTTATGGACATCACGGCTGCGTCAGACCTTATCTTATCTGGCCGCTAATAATGACATAGCCGTTTCGCCCGTGCTGCTCGGTAATGCATTGAAACAAGCGGCAGATATTCAGCCAAACAGCTTTGTGCCGGTGATGCTGGATTTACGCTGGGATCAGTTTTTGACTGCGGATGCCAAGCTCACCGCGCTGGTTGATCTGGATGCCTTTGTTTTAGCGCCACGGGAATTGGAGTTGGTGCTGTTAGAGCTATTACTTAATGCATCCCAGGCGGCAATATTTGCCGAAGAATATCAGCGGTTTCATTCATTACCTGATTTATCTATGGTCAGAACAGCCTACCGGACGCTGCTGTTTTTAATGAATGTATTTGGCGAATCCGATTGCGAGGGGTGGCTGGCAAAGCCAGCGCATTTTCAGCCCTGAATTGTTTGATTTTCCAGTAGTTGCCGCCATTTAAAATAGCCGACCATCGCCAAAAACAGATAAACACTAAACATGACAATCGTTGCATAAAACCCGGTGAGCGCATAAAGCACGATAGCGGCAGAATTTATCAGTTGCCAGTAAAGCCAGTTTTCAATGACCTTACGTGCCATCAATACGGTATTCATTACCGAAAACACCATGACCCCGGCATCAAGAAACGGATATCGCGTGTCATAGGCTGACAAATAAAAACCGGCCAATACCGTCAACACACTGCCGACCACCAAAAACGTCAGATGAAAATGCCAGGGCCAACGATGAATAAACAATTCCGCGGCGCGGATCTCATGGCGATGCCAGAGCACAAAGCCATATACCGCCATACCGATATAGTAAATATTCAGCAACGCCTGCATCGGTAATTGCTGTTGCCAGAACAATACCGTATAAATACAGGTGCTGATAAACGCCATCGGCCAGCACCACTGCGATTCACGGCCAGCCAATAAGATATAAGCAATGCCCAGACTGGCGGCAAACACTTCCCAGCCGCTCATCTGCATCAGGCCATTTAACAGTGCATCAAACCGATCAGAATCGGTCATTTATCAACAACATCCGCCCGATCGGTACCCACCATTTTTAACACAAAAGCGCTATGCGGCATTGCCGCAAATACCGCTTCGATTTCGCTGTTCATAGCTGCCATTACATCCTGATATTCACCAAACACCTGTGTGCTCAGCGAATTACGCTTAACAACCAGCTTAGGATTGTTTTCCAGCTGATCAATAAACGCCAGAATCGGTTCTACATACTGTTCAGTCAAAGGGTAGAGACTAATATCAACAGAAATTCGCATTGTAACTCCTTAATATTCGTAGGAAACGGTCATACCAATAACACGAGGATCGGCCAGTTGTTTGTAGGCTCGTTCGACGTAGCCAATTCGAGGATCGTTGCCAAAGAAAAAGCCACGAGTGTAATAGTCTTTATCAAACAGATTACGGCCCCATAGTGTGAAACGCCAGTTTTGTTGTTGATATTCCAAGCTGGCATTAGTTATCGCATAAGAGCCGGATTTGGCATTGTGACTATTGGAGAAATAAAACTCGTCTTTGCCCTCGAC
>DASSWO010000203.1:0-6188 GCA_035704795.1 Methylophaga sp.
GTAAAGTAAGCACCCGTTTATGCCTGGCGGCCATAGCGAGTTGGCACCACCTGTTCCCATCCCGAACACAGCAGTGAAACAGCTCAGCGCCGATGATAGTGTGGGAGTTCCCATGTGAAAGTAGGACACTGCCAGGCTTTAATATAATAGAAAAGGCCACTCCGATAGGGGTGGCCTTTTTTATTATTTGAGATTTAACAATTGACCTACTTGAACGAAGTGACCGCCAATTGCTCCTGCAGCTGCTACGATGAACAGGAGTGTTCAACTGTCGCGATAGCAGGATAGCGACCAGTACATCCATGTGAATAACTGCCTGACTTGCATGCAAAAACACACCCGAATCTTAAAGTAACCCAAGTATTAATGTCAAAAATACGCTGATGAGTAAATGAAGTTATAATTTAATGATAATAGTAACGATAACCAAATCTTGGACCATGCCAGGGGTATCCATACCATCGGTTATAGTAAAAGCTGTGATATGGATGAAAGAAAGGATCATAATAAATTGTTGAGGGTTGTGCATCATTCTCTTGCCAACGGTAGCTATCAGTGATGTCCACCACTGGCATTATGACGGGCTTTTCATCAACTTGCCGTCTAACGGTTTCAGATGTTGCCTGGCCAGTAAAAGTAATCAAACTGCCTGCCTTATAAACGACAGGATCTAAAAACTGAGTACTCCGAGCCATAAAACGTCCCTGGCTATTACTATTAATTATAGGTTTGCCATAATGGTTGAGTGGAAATTGTACAACCTGAATCATTGAAACGTCGGCATTATTCTCAACCTCGACAATTTCCCCACCCCAGCGAATTGGTTTGCCGGCAGTAATTTGTTTGTTAGCTAAAACCTGATTAAGTTGAACATCGCTTGCAGGGGGCGATTTAATGTTTTTTGGCACATTGCTACAAGCACTCAAAACGACTAACAATAAAAAGATGACACTGAAACGCATAACGATGGCTCCAAACTGTATTGCATACTGCCTATGACAAATTAACGGAAGTTAAATTGCAATTTCCCAACAGATTTTCAAACATAATTAAACTTTATTGGTAGCTTGCTAGACGTAGCTGGTTAATGCTGTTATTCTTTCCGACAGTTTCCCGAATACACCTCCAAAACATATAACTAACGCTCAACTCTGTGCGTTTATCAAGGCTTTTCTCAATCAAAATTTCCACTTTAGGTAATACATGAATCTGACAGAACTCAAACGCCAATCAGCTGCTGAGCTGATGGAACTTGCACTTTCCATGAACTTGGAAGGTCTCGCCAGAAATCGTAAACAAGAACTGATTTTCGCGTTAGTGAAAGCGCATGCAAAACAAGGCGATGATGTTTACACAACGGGTGTGCTTGAGTTATTACCTGATGGTTTTGGTTTTCTGAGATCGCCAGAAGATTCATATGTGGCGGGGCCTGATGATATTTATGTGTCACCGAGTCAGATCCGACGTTTTCATCTGCGTACGGGCGATACTATCAGAGGTAAAATTCGTCCGCCTAAAGACAGTGAACGCTATTTTGCCTTGGTTAAAGTTGATGAAATCAACTATGAAAAACCTGAAGCCTCACGTAACAAGGTACCATTTGAAAATTTAACACCATTATTCCCCAACGAACGTTTTAATCTCGAACGTGGTAATGGTAGTACTGAAGATTTGACGGCTCGCGTTCTAGATTTAGCTTCACCTCTGGGTAAAGGCCAACGTGGTCTGATTGTCGCGCCGCCAAAATCTGGTAAAACCATGATCTTGCAAGCCATTGCCCAGTCAATTGCTTCTAATTATCCTGATAGTACGTTGATCGTTTTGCTGATTGATGAGCGGCCGGAAGAAGTAACGGAAATGCAGCGTTCGGTGCGTGGTGAAGTCGTTTCCAGTACCTTCGATGAACCTGCAACTCGCCACGTGCAAGTGGCTGAAATGGTTATCGAAAAAGCTAAGCGTCTAGTCGAACACAAGCATGATGTCGTCATTTTGCTGGATTCTATTACCCGTCTGGCACGTGCTTACAATACGGTGGCGCCATCATCGGGTAAAGTTTTGACCGGTGGTGTGGATGCCAATGCTTTGCAAAGACCAAAACGCTTTTTTGGTGCGGCACGTAATATTGAAGAAGGCGGTAGTTTGACTATTATTGCCACAGCACTGATTGAAACCGGCTCGCGTATGGACGAAGTCATATTCGAAGAATTCAAAGGTACCGGTAATATGGAATCGCTGCTGGAACGTAAATTGGCTGATCGCCGTATGTACCCAGCAATCAATGTCACCCGTTCAGGTACCCGTCGTGAAGAGTTACTGACCAACGAAGAAGATTTGCAGAAATTGTGGATCTTGCGCAAGATTTTGGCACCGATGGATCCGGTAGAAGCAATGGAATTCTTGATGGACCGTCTGAAATCTACCAAGACCAATGCCGAGTTTTTTGACTCGATGAAACAGGGCTAATTATTACCGAGCAGTCTTTGATAAAGCCACCGGCTATTTTTTTAATGGGGCCGACGGCTTCCGGCAAAACGGATCTGGCACTTAATATTGCCCGAGAATTGCCTGTCGAGATCATCAGTGTCGACTCTGCCCTGGTTTACCGGGATATGGATATTGGTACAGCAAAGCCTTCACTTACTGAACGACAGCAGGTACCCCATCATTTAATCGATATTATCGAGCCTTGTGAAATCTATTCCGTAGGCCAGTTTCGTGAAGATGCATCGCGTTTAATGGCCGAGATAACGAGCCGCAATAGAATACCGTTACTGGTCGGCGGCACCATGCTGTACTTCAATAGCTTGCAGCGCGGTCTTGCCGATTTGCCAGCAGCTAATGCCGTTATTCGCCAGCGACTTGATCAGGAAGCAGCCGAACATGGATTGGCTTATATGCATCAACGACTACAAAAGATTGACCCGGAGAGTGCCGCGCGAATCCGTCATACCGATCCGCAGCGTTTACAACGTGCTTTAGAAATTTATGAACTGACCGGCACACCGATGAGTCAATTAATTGCTAAAACGCAGCCTGATTTACCCTATCAAATGATTAATATCGTACTGGCACCTTTTCAGCGAAAGATTTTACATAGCCGCATTGCCGCGCGTTATCAGCAAATGATGGCTAACGGGTTTTTGGACGAAGTACGAAAATTAGTGGTTCGTGGTGATTGTCATGAAAACCTGCCAGCGATCCGGGCGGTTGGTTATCGTCAAGCTTGGGCGCATCTGCACGGTGAATACGACGAAGCCACTTTTATTGATAAAGCTATCATTGCCACCCGACAAATGGCTAAGCGGCAAATTACCTGGTTACGTGCTCAGCAAGATGCAACTTGGTTTGATAGTGGTCCTAGCTTGCCGGTGTCAGCAGTTATGCAGTATCTCCAGCAAAAACTGCGAGCTGATGATAAAGCTTGACGATTCTGTGCAGGCTTTTAGAATGCTGTAAAGGTAAGCAGTTAAACAATAATAACAATGTCGGAGTCTCCAATGGCTAAAGCCCAATCTCTGCAAGATCCTTTTTTAAATGCCTTACGCCGGGAAAATGTGCCGGTATCTATTTATCTGGTCAATGGCATTAAGCTGCAAGGTCAAATTGATTCTTTTGATCAGTTTGTCATTTTGCTGAAAAACTCGGTCAATCAAATGGTTTATAAACATGCCATTTCAACGATTGTCCCAGCACGGAACGTCAGCATTTCTGCTGAAGATTAACAGGAGATAACTGATTGTTTGATCGCCCCGATAGTAAAGCGGCTTTTTCCGAAAGTGAGCAGCAAGATGCAGTTGTTTTGGTGCATCTTAATTTTAACGAACTCGCTTTTGATGAAACCCATGAAGAATTTATTGAACTGGTAAATTCCACCGGTGCCAAAATTACTGCCGATATTTCCGGTAAGCGGCATCGTCCTGATGCCAAACTATTTGCGGGTTCCGGCAAAGCGGATGAAATCGGTATGGCGGTCGAAGCAAATCATGCCTCATTGGTTATTTTTAATCATGAGTTGTCACCCAGCCAGGAACGTAATTTAGAGCACAAGCTGAAATGTCGGGTATTGGGTCGTACCGGTCTGATTCTGGATATTTTTGCCCGTCGGGCGCGATCACACGAAGGTAAATTACAAGTTGAACTGGCACAATTGCAGCATTTATCTACCCGCTTGGTCCGAGGTTGGACGCATTTAGAAAGACAAAAAGGTGGTATTGGTTTACGGGGGCCAGGTGAAACGCAGTTAGAAACTGACCGACGTTTACTGGGGGGACGTATTAAATCACTGAAAAAACGCCTGGACAAAGTGCGATCTCAACGCGAGCAGGGGCGTCGTTCCCGACAACGTAATAATACACCTGTTGTATCTCTGGTGGGTTATACCAACGTCGGTAAATCGACCTTATTCAATAAAATGACTTCTGCAGAAGTGTATGCTGATGATCGTTTGTTTGCGACACTGGATCCGACCTTACGACGGTTACGTTTAGTCGATACTGAGCAACTTATTCTGGCCGATACGGTCGGTTTTATCAGACAGTTACCCCATGATCTCGTCGAATCATTCAGCTCAACACTTGAAGAAACACGTGATGCGACATTACTAGTGCATGTAGTTGATGCGGCGGCGGTGGATCGTGAAGAATTAATGCAACACGTTAATGAGGTGTTACAACAAATTGATGCGCAAGATGTCCCACAATTAGTTGTCTATAACAAAATAGATAAATTGGATGATGCGATGCCGCGTTTGGAGCGGGACCAACATGGTCAGATCCGAAGAATCTGGTTATCAGCCCATACCGGTGCGGGTTTAGCTTTATTAAGGCAAGCCTTGCAGGAATACTTTCCGGCGGATGCGCCCTATGCTGAACCAGTGAATTAACAGTGGTTTTGGTTGCCATCGGCAACCATCTCCGTAAAATAGTCGTGTTTAAAACGTAATCAGATTTTATCTCTCTTGGAGCAGTAAATGGCTTGGAATGAACCCGGCAATGGTGACAAAGATCCATGGGGCAAACGCGGTAATGACGGACCGCCTGATCTCGATGAAGTCATTCGGAATTTACAGCGAAAACTTGGCGGTCTGTTTGGCGGTAATCGTGGCGGCCAACAGCAACCTGACAATGATAATGAAAGCACTGGTGGTTCGCTCGGCTTGGGACTGATTGTCGCAATCATTTTTGTCGTCTGGTTGTTATCGGGTATTTATATCGTGGAGCCGGCCGAACGAGGTGTTGTATTACGATTTGGTGACTACCAAAAAACCACTATGCCAGGACCACATTGGCATTTTCCCTATCCCATAGAGAAAGTCGAAGTGGTCAATGTCGAAAAAATTCGTACAGTTGAAATTGGTTATCGTAGTGCCGGTTCCCGTCCCGAAAGCAATATTTTGTCAGAATCACTGATGCTGACGAATGACGAGAATATTGTTGATTTGAAAATTGCCGGTCAATACCGTGTTAGCGATGCACCACAGTATCTTTTTAATGTTCGTTCGCCGGATATTATTTTACGGCAAATGATGGAAAGTGCTGTGCGTGAGGTGGTTGGGCAATCGAGTATGGACTTTGTCTTGACAGAAGGTCGTAGCGAAGTCGCCACACGAACTGAGCAAGCGCTTCAACAAATGCTCGATGAGCACCAAACTGGTTTAACGGTGACCAGTATCAGCATGCAAGATGTGCAACCACCTGAGCAGGTTCAGGCAGCTTTTGAAGATGTGGTAAAAGCCCGCGAAGACGAAGTTCGGTTAAAGAATGAAGCGGAAGCATATGCTAACGATATTATTCCTCGAGCACGTGGCCAGGCCTTCCGGATTATTCAGGAAGCCGAGGCTTACAAAAGCCAGGTTGTTGCAAACTCCCAAGGTGAGACTAGCCGCTTTTTACAGATAATGAAAGAGTACAATGAAGCACCGTTTATCACGCGAGAACGACTCTATCTGGATGCAATGGAATCAATTTATTCACGTACCAATAAAGTGATGGTCGACGTTGAAGGTAATGGTAATAATGTCCTGTATTTGCCGCTTGACCGGATGGGTAATCGCAGTGGTTCTGCAAGCACCAACCCAACCCGTATTGATATGGACTCACTCAATTATCCCGCGGACAACAATAGCTCAAACAGTAGCAGCAGTAACAGCAGTAATGCTGCCAATGATGCCCGTAGCCGGGGAGGACGTT
>DASSWO010000268.1:0-2773 GCA_035704795.1 Methylophaga sp.
GCGCACGGATCCAAGACGGTTTACGTTTCGGATCAGAAGGCACAATTTTAATCGGGATCCGCGATACTTTAGATTCGCCTTTCAGCGCTTTGATATCGCGTTTTTCAATGCTTTGCGTCATATTAAACCTTTGCCAGCTGCGCCATTAGGGCATCACTGAATGCTGTTTGCGCCTGTTGCACATCGAGCTTAATCCCCAATTGCCGGCAATCAGTCACTGCCATGTCAGCAAAACCGCAAGGATTAATTCGGGCAAACGGTGATAAGTCCATCTCAATATTAAAACTGACACCATGATAACAGGCGCCGTTTTTAACCCGCAGGCCTAAAGCGGCAATTTTAGCATCATCGACATACACACCGGGCGCATCGGGCTGGGCTGCCGCTTGAATAGCAAAATCTGCCAATACAGTGATAATGCTATTTTCCAGAATGCTGACCATTTGCCGGACGCTGATGCCTAACCGCCGTAAATCCCACAAGGTATAACCAATTAACTGCCCGGGGCCATGATAAGTCACCTGGCCGCCGCGATCAGTCTGTACAACTGGGATCTCACCGGTATCTAATAAATGTTCATCTTTGCTATTGCGGCCGAGGGTAAATACCGGCGAATGCTCTAATAACCATAATTCATCTTTGCTTGTCGCATCACGCTGCGCGGTAAATTGCTGCATTTCAGCCCAGATCGGTTGATAGGACTGTAAACCCAAATCACGAATGATCATTACAGCGCGTATTTGATCCGCGAATCGTCGGTCAAATCCTGATAAATCGCATCCAATTGCGCTTTGCTGGTCGCCTGAATGGTGACAGTAACCGACGTGAATTTACCGCCGCTACTTTGACGACTGCTAACTGCGTTTTCCGCGATGTGACTGACATGACGTCTGACGATTTCGAGAACGATTGCCTCAAAATCAGCGCTGCTTTCGCCCATTGCTTTCAGCGGATATTCACAGGGAAATTCCAACAGCGTGTCGGATTGTTGCGGCGTGGTCACATTAATACCTCGCTTTTGTATTGTTGAAACCGCTGATGTAAATCCAGCCAGAATGGGCCGGGTTGACCATTGCCAACCGGTTTGCCATCCAGCATCGTTACCGGCACCAGTTCTTTGGTGGAACTGCTGATCCAAACCTCATCCGCTGCCCGTAGTTCGCTGTCACTGGCAAAACGTTGTTGAATGTTTACACCCGCTTTTTCCGCTAATGCCAACACTAAATCACGGGTTACTCCTGACAAAATTTGTGGGCCACTCGGCGCAGTAATAATTTCACCATGAATAACGATATAAGCATTACTGGCCGCACCTTCAGTCAGCGCCCCATCACGCAGTAATAATGCTTCCTGGGCACCCGCTTCCTGTGCCCGTTGTTTCATCAGGCAATTGGCTAACAGGGCAATTGCCTTGATATCACAGCGTTGCCAACGAATATCGTCAACTGTGATGCAATTAATACCTTTGTTATGCCAGTCGGCCGGCACCGGTTTCAGCGGATTACTCATCATAAAAATCCCCGGTAAAACCGCCTGCGGAAAAATATGATCCCGCTGCGCTGCTGTACCGCGGGTGATCTGTAAATAGACCGATTGATCGCCGCCGCCATTTTGATCAACCAAATTGGCAATGAGCTCAGCCCAGGAAACGTTATCCAGCGGATTAGATAGCTTAATGGCATCCAGACTACGTTGCAGACGGGCAAGGTGGCCTTCCAGCATAAATGCTTTACCGCGATACACTGGGATCACTTCGTAAATACCGTCACCAAAAAGGTAACCGCGATCCATTACGGAGACTTTGGCTTCTTCTGCTGGAATAAAACGACCGTTTAAATAAACAACCGGCACAAATCAGCCCCAAATCAATAGTAATAAACTGTCAATCAGACGGCGCCACCAACTGCCTTGTTCAACATCACTGAGGGCAACTAATTTTTGTGTGGTGATGATTTCATCGCCCAAACGCACTTCCACTTCACCCAATTCGGTCCCGGCAGCAATGGGGGCAATTATCGGTTGCTGTAAATTGCTAATTGCTTGCAAATCCTGGTATTGACCACGAGGCACAGTCACCGACAAGGCTTGTGCCAAACCCAGATCAACTGTTTCAGAGGCGCCTTTCCAGACTTTACTGTCAGTGATTTTCTCACCGGCGGCGTACAGTTGGTGCGTTTCAAAGAATCGGAAACCATAGTTAAACAATTTCTGAATTTCTTGGGCCCGGGCATTATCACTGCTGGTGCCCAATACCACTGCAATCAGACGCATACCATCACGCTTGGCGGATGCCGCTAAACAATAACCCGCTTCGTCAGTATGGCCGGTTTTTAAGCCATCAACGCTGTTATCACGCCACAGTAGTTTATTCCGATTGTGTTGCGTAATGCCGTTATAGGTGTATTCCTTTTCGGCATACCATTCATAGTGCTCAGGAAAATCCCGAATTAATGCCGAGGACAAAATTGCAATATCACGGGCGGTGGTGTAATGATTCGGATCCGGCAAGCCGGTTGAATTGGTAAAGTTGGTATCGGTCATACCCAGTTGCTGCGCATACTGATTCATCATTTGCGCGAAGACTTCTTCACTGCCAGCAATATGTTCTGCCAATGCCACAGCAGCATCATTGCCTGATTGCACAATCATGCCGCGTAATAAGGCTTCAACTGGCACTTTGGTATTGACTTCAAGGAAGCTGCGCGAACCAATCATCCGCCAGGCATTTTCACTAATCAACACTTCATCGTCGAGCTGGATATTGCCGGCTTCG
>DASSWO010000014.1:0-3788 GCA_035704795.1 Methylophaga sp.
ACACCGATAGTTTAAAGTCGGTGATATCCAGATGAATACTACGCTGGTCAAACTGACTCAATTTGGCTTTGCTGTCGGCATCCGCAGCCAAAGCCTGATTAAGGGCAAATTCCAGCGGACGTAACAGCATCAGAATTTATAACCACGATGCAGCGCGACAATACCGGCTGTCATATTAAAAAATTCGCAGCGTTCAAAACCGGCATCAGACATCATGATTTTCAAAGTTTGTTGGTCAGGGTGCATGCGAATTGATTCTGCCAGATACTGATAACTATCGGCATCACCGGTAAATATTTTGCCAAGTTTTGGTAGCAATTTGAATGAGTAAGTATCGTAAATCGGTGCCAGCCAGTCGGCAGGTTTGGAAAATTCCAATACCAGTAATTGACCGCCGGGTTTTAAAACCCTCAGCATAGAGCGCAGCGCTTTGTCTTTATCGGTAACGTTGCGCAGCCCAAAAGCGATGGTAATGACATCAAAGCTGTTATCAGGAAACGGCAGTGCTTCGGCATTCGCCTGCACGTATTCAATATTGCCGACTTTACCTTTATCAGTGAGGCGATCCCGGCCAACATTAAGCATCGAGGCATTAATATCGGCGAGCACGACTTTGCCCGTTGGGCCCACCAGATCAGCAAATTTAGCGGTCAAATCGCCAGTGCCACCGGCAATATCCAGTACTTTGGCACCACGGCGCACACCGCTTTGCTGCAAGGTAAGGTGTTTCCATAAACGGTGAATACCCATCGACATCAAGTCATTCATCAGATCATAGCGGCCGGCGACAGAGTGAAAGACTTCGGCAACATGCCGGGCCTTTTCATTAACCGGCACCTGCTTATAGCCAAAATGGGTGGTGTTGTTATCTTCCATAATTATTCTCAAGCGTCCTGTTGGCGTTCGTAACCTTCAGCCAGCAGTTTTTCCAGATAGGTTTGCCAGTATTCTTCCTGATTAATGGATAGATCGTAGAGATAATCCCAGGAAAACAGGCCGCTGTCGTGGCCGTCATCAAAGTAAATTTTGATAGCGTAATGACCGACGGGCTCAATCTGTGTAATGGCGACACTTTCTTTTTGGACCTGCAACACTTCCTGACCGGGGCCATGGCCCCTTACTTCAGCCGATGGTGAATGCACCCGCAGGTATTCAGCGCTCAGCAAATATTGCTGTTCGCCGTAAACCAGCTCAAGTTTGCGTGATTGCTTGTGCAGTTGGATTTCGCTTGGTAGGGACGCCTCGGCCATAAAATTCCTTAAAGAATGTAACGTGACAAATCTTCGTCCTGTGCCAGCTCACTGAGTTGTTTGCTGACATAAGCTTCATCAATGACAAATTGTTGGTCTGCTTGTTCACCGGCCTGATAGGAAATTTCTTCCAATAATTTTTCAAGCAGCGTATGCAGGCGACGAGCCCCGATGTTTTCGGTTTTTTCGTTGACTTGATAAGCCAACTCGGCAATACGTTGAATACCGTCTTCTGTGAAGCTGAGCGTTACCCCTTCAGTCGCCATTAAGGCGATGTATTGCTCGGTTAAAGAGGCGCTGGGCTCGGTCAGAATGCGGACAAAGTCTGCCGCCTTCAGGGCATCAAGCTCAACCCGGATCGGCAAACGCCCCTGTAATTCCGGGATCAAATCGGATGGTCTGCTTAAATGAAAAGCGCCTGAGGCAATAAACAAAATGTGATCAGTTTTCAACACACCATATTTAGTGGTAACGCTGCTGCCCTCAACTAACGGCAATAAATCACGCTGTACACCGGCACGGGAAACATCAGCACTGCTGCCACCTTCATTACGGCCAGTAATTTTGTCGATTTCGTCGATAAAGACAATGCCGTTTTGTTCCACAGTGTGGATGACATCGGCTTTCAGATCTTCTTCATTAATAAGCTTAGCGGCTTCTTCATCGGTCAATAACTTAAGCGCTTTGTCGACGGTCAACTTGCGGGTACTGCGCCGCTGTTGTTTGCTCATGCTTTGAAACATGTCCTGGATCTGACTGGTCAGTTCTTCCATGCCTGGCGGCGTCATGATTTCAACACCCAATTGCGATTGGGCTAATTCGAGTTCGATTTCGCGCTCATTGAGTTTGCCTTCGCGAAGCATTTTGCGAAATTTCTGGCGGGTTTCAGAGCTGGTATCGGCCTCGCCGCCACGTGCTGGCGTCAGCAAAGCATCGAGAATACGTTCTTCAGCGGCATCTTCAGCATGCGGCCGGGCGCGTTTGATGGCTTTTTCGCGGAGCATTTTCATGGCACTTTCAGCTAAATCCCGGATGATGGATTCGACATCACGGCCGACATAACCGACTTCAGTGAACTTGGTAGCCTCTACTTTTATAAACGGCGCGTTGGCCAATGATGCCAGGCGGCGAGCGATTTCGGTTTTACCGACACCGGTCGGGCCAATCATCAGAATATTTTTCGGCGTGACTTCGGTTTGTAAATCGGCCGATAACTGCTGGCGACGCCAGCGATTACGTAAGGCAATGGCAACCGCACGTTTAGCCTCCTGCTGACCGACAATGTGTTTGTCCAATTCATGGACGATTTCTTTCGGGGTGAATGAATGGCTCATGAAATAATCAGGTATCCAAAGTTTCGATAGAAAGGTTGTGATTAGTATAGATGCAGATGTCAGCGGCAATATTCAAGCCTTTCTCTACAATTTCACGTGCCGTTAAATCAGTGTTTTGCAACAAAGCGGTGGCAGCAGCCTGCGCAAAGGGGCCACCAGAGCCGATGGCAATCAGACCATTTTCGGGTTCAATGACATCGCCGTTACCGGAAATAATCAGCGAGGCTTCGGCATCAGCAACTGCCAGTAAAGCTTCAAGGCGACGCATCATGCGGTCAGTACGCCAGTCTTTAGCCAGTTCCAATGCGCTGCGGGTTAGATTACCCTGATGTTTTTCCAGTTTGGCTTCGAAACGTTCGAAAAGCGTGAAAGCATCGGCAGTGCCACCGGCAAAGCCGGCAATCACTTTATCGCGATATAACCTGCGCACTTTGCGGGCATTACCTTTCATAATGGTATTGCCAAGACTGACTTGTCCGTCGCCACCTATCACCACTTGCCCATTGCGCCGGTACGATAAAATTGTGGTGCCACGGTATTGCTCCATTGGAACTCCTCTGGGGGGTTAGCAAAAAATAGCCGTCGAGTATACTATGCTGAGCTTCGCTGTGCAGTGCGCGCCATAAGCTCATATATCAAATAAAGCAAGATAGTGGTTGACAGCAGACGGGCTTTTGCGGAAAATGCGTCCTCTTTAGTGGAGGGGTTCCCGAGCGGTCAAAGGGATCAGACTGTAAATCTGACGGCACTGCCTTCGAAGGTTCGAATCCTTCTCCCTCCACCATTTTTACGAGTTTACTATTAAGCGGGTGTAGTTCAATGGTAGAACTCCAGCCTTCCAAGCTGACTATGTGGGTTCGATTCCCATCACCCGCTCCAGTTTAGTTTTGGAAGTACGGCCCGTATAGCTCAGTCGGTAGAGCGCATCCATGGTAAGGATGAGGTCATCAGTTCGATTCTGATTACGGGCTCCACATATTTGGTTTTGATTGGGCAGGGTTAGCCTTGCCTGTTTGATTTTTTAATTTTTAAAAAGTTATTAGGCGGGAGACTGGTCATGTCTAAGGCAAAATTTGAACGGAACAAACCCCACGTCAACGTGGGCACCATTGGTCACGTTGACCATGGTAAAACAACCCTGACAGCGGCAATTACCAAAGTCATGGCTGAGACATCAGGTGGTGAATTCAAAAATTACGCGGAT
>DASSWO010000077.1:0-2789 GCA_035704795.1 Methylophaga sp.
TCACCGAGCTCGGTTTCAGGGCGTAAAGTACGCTCGAATGCTTCATCAACAGATGCCGGCTGTTGCAGTGGGTGACTGATTAATTGCCGCTCTGGAAAGCCACTAATGGTATCGCGGCTATTACGGAACAACAGTCGACCCGTACCGAATTGATCCAATAATTGCCGGCGGGCCTGAATTTTGGCATCGCTAAAATGTTCGCTATGTTGAAGCTGCTCAATCAACGTTGCTTCAAGCTTGTCAGCCAAATCGCTTTTTAACGACTTATCTGCCGCAAAATCTTCGGCATCGTTGGTAACCATAAGCCGCGATAACAGATCGCTGATCCGGGCATATTGCTGCTGCTCTTGTTCAAAAGCTGCCAAATCATGGTAACGCTGCGGATCCAGTAAACGTAATCGGGCAAAATGACCGGCAAGGCCGAGTTGCTGCGGTGTCGCGGTCAGCAGTAAAACACTGGCAATTTGCTGGGCAAGTTCGTCAATCAGTTGATACTGGGGACTGACAGCCTCGGGCTGCCAATGTAAATGATGGGCTTCATCAACAATCAAAATATCCCAGTCAGCGGCTTTTACCGCTTGTTGCATATCAATATCGGCCTGCAAACTCTGCAAAGACATTAATATCAGCTGGCTGCTCTCAAAAGGATTGATCTCGGGATCTTCTTGCAGTGCGACAAAACGTTCAACGTCAATAATCGTAAAATTCAGATTAAAACGCCGCAGCATTTCCACCAGCCATTGGTGCAATAAGGACTCCGGCACAATAATCAATGCCCGGCTGGCCCGGCCAGTGAGCAGTTGTTGATGCAAAATCAATCCGGCTTCAATGGTTTTACCCAAGCCAACTTCATCAGCCAGCAGTACCCGCGGTGCGTGGCGCTGCCCTACTTCGGCGGCAATATAAAATTGATGCGGTAATAATTGTGCTCGTGCGCCCATCAGGCCATAGAGTGGGCTTTGCCGAATCCGGTGATGATGCGTCAGGGCTTTAAGCCGTAAATCAAAGCTGCTGTTTTTATCGATTTGCCCGGTAAATAAGCGTTGCTGTGGTTCGCTAAACTGTACGGCGCTATGTAATTGCATTTCATGCACGGTATGCAGTTCACCGGCGGCATCTGCCGCCAGATAAATCTGACAGCCATTGATCTGCTGCAATTGCTGCACCGTTAATTTACGACCCTCAGCATCTTTAAAGTGGTCACCGATTTGATAACTGACGCGACTTAACGGCGCGTTATCAATGGCGTAGGTGCGACTTTCTTCCGCCGCTGGAAAATCCACCTGCAAACGGCGGCCATCAATGCCGGCAACAATTCCTAAACCCAACTCCGCTTCGCTGTGGCTGACCCAGCGTTGACCTATTGCATACTCGCTATCTGACAAACTGATTTCCTGAATTTTGGTGAGGGCCCATACCATCAATAGGCAAGGCTAAAGCTCATTATGGTAAATTGTTGGCATGTTTTTTCCTATAGCAATGCCGGTTTAACTTCGTTAATGACAAGCGATTTACATGTTCTAACCCAGTCGGTCACTGTTGACAGTGAAGTCAAAAAATCCCGTTTTATCGGCGTTGCCATGCCTTGTGAATCAGAACAACAGGCAATACAACAACTACGCAAACTGGCGGCGCAACATCCCCATGCCAATCATTTGGCATTCGCCTGGCGGCTTCGTCAGCCGGAAGGCTTTATTACCGAACGTTTTTATGATGCAGGTGAACCTTCAGGTACTGCTGGCAGACCGATTCTGGCGCCTATGCAGGGTGAAAATCTGATTAATAGCGTGGTCGCAGTGATTCGTTATTTTGGTGGGGTGAAATTGGGAACCGGCGGCCTGACGCGCGCTTATGGCAATGCAGCAAAACAAGCTCTGGCAGCAGCCAAATTTCAGCCATTTGTGGCCATGCAACAATTAACGCTGACAATTGATTACAGCCAGTTGCAGATGCTCGAATACCAACTCAAACAATGCAATGGCCAAATTCTTGACCAGCAGTTTACTGACACCGTTACCGTGCTTATCAGTCTGCCAGCCAGCGCGGCATCCGCTATTCAGCAGCAGTTTTCCTAAACGCCGAAAACGATTAACCGGCCGTCCTGACGGACTTGGCTGAAACCAAAACGCTCGGCAATTAACGGCAAACAATCAACATGATAAAAACACACATGGGTGGGATCGTTTTTGTAATACCAGTTGGCAAAATCTACCGTTTCTGAAAATAGCTCGGTCATGCAATACAGGCTACCACCCGGCTTTAATAAAGCACGTAACCGGGCAAATTCAAGCGCGGGATGGTGAAAATGCTCGATAACTTCACAGCTGATAATAAAATCATATATGTCGTTTAACGCATTGATATTATTATGAAAGAACGGGTCGTAAAGTATGACTTTATAACCTTGCTGAGCCAACTGATGGCTAATGACCGGACCAGGGCCGGCGCCAAAATCGAGGCCGGTTTTATCTGTGCTTTGCTCGGCTAAAATCGCCTGCGTAACCGGTGACACAAATGCCTGATACCGGGGATCATCCACATCATTGTTATGGGTTAAATACAACGCCTTTTCGCGCTCGGCATCAGGCAGTTGAAGCACCGTAACTTGTACCGATTGACAACCACTACATTGTAAAAACGTCCGGCCTCGAGTTTCTGCATAATAATCGGCCGGTGCCTGACACAACCGGCATGGTTCTGTGCTTACTGTCAAAATGGAATAAAGCTGGCAATCAGGCCCAGTAAACCTCCGAAGACACCACCCCAAATTACCAACCAGCCTAAATGCT
>DASSWO010000025.1:0-3282 GCA_035704795.1 Methylophaga sp.
TCGGCTTCTTGTAATTGTCTGACAATCATTGTTGTCTCCTTTTTCTATACGAAAAACGGACGGCCCGCAGGCCGCCGCAGAGGATGAAAGTTATTAACCATTGGCTCTGTTAACTTCATCGCTAACCGAATAATCACCTTCAAAAAAGTCTTTTTCTTCAGGGATATTGTCGGTTTTGGCGCAGACATCTTTGATGGCCTCTTCGAGAATATCGATACCTTTCTGCAGGCTTTCATCGCTAATCGTCAGGGGACATAAGAATTTAACCACATGGTCATCAGCCCCACTGGTTTCGATAATCAAACCTTTCTGGAAACATTTATGAGTGATTTTGCCGGCAAGTTCACCACTAACGCAGTTAATGCCACGGAACATGCCACGGCCATGTGAGTTAAAGTTACCTTCACCATATGCGGCGACAATTGAGTCCACCCGATCGGCAATGTACTGTCCTTTACGCTGAACTTCTTTGCCGAACTTGTCATCTTTCCAGAAATGATCGATGGCCGCTTTTGCGGTAACAAACGCATGGTTATTACCACGGAAAGTACCGTTATGCTCACCCGGTGACCACTGATCGACTTCTGGCTTCATCAGTACCACAGCTAATGGCAGACCATAACCACTCAGTGATTTCGACAAAGTAACGATATCTGGATAAATGCCGGCTTCCTCAAAGCTGAAGAACGTACCGGTACGGCCACAACCCGCTTGAATATCATCAATAATCAACAACACATCATGGCGTTTACAGATTTCTGAAAGGCTTTTTAACCAGCCCATTGAAGCGGCGTTAATACCGCCTTCACCCTGAACGGTTTCTACAATAACCGCAGCCGGTTTATCAACACCGCTGCTGGAATCAGAGAGCATCTTGTCGAGCAAATTTGTGGTATCAAAATCATCGCCAAGGTAACCATCATATGGAATACGGGTTGAACCATGCAGTGCAATACCCGCACCGCCGCGATGCTTCGAGTTACCAGTCACCGATAAAGCACCTAAGCTTTGTCCATGCCAGCCGTTGGTGAAGGAAATGATATTTTCACGACCGGTTTTCTTACGGGCAATTTTCAGCGCAGCCTCGACGGCGTTGGTGCCGGTTGGGCCGGTAAACATGACGATGTACTCAAGATCCCGTGGCTTTAAGATATTTTCATTAAAGCTTTCCAGGAATTCCCCTTTGGCTCGGCTATGTAAATCCAGACCCTGGGTAATACCATCTTTTTCAATATATTCGAGTAATTTCTTTTTAAAGATCGGATGGTTGTGACCATAGTTCAATGAACCGGCGCCGGCTAGGAAGTCAATGTATTCATTGCCATCTAAATCGTAGATGTGTTCGCCTTGTGCCCGGTCAAATATCCGCGGGAACGCTCTGGCATACGAGCGGACTTCCGATTCGATTTCGTCAAAAATTTTCATATTTATCTCCTGTTAATAATCTCTGGTAAACCTGACCGGTAATCAGGCCTGAATAGCTTTAAAAGGACCGACTTTGACCAGCATTTCGGTTTTGTGCTGGCCGGCAAAGTGACGGTCTTTATCAAAAAACACGTTGCTGGAAATCTGGGTATCAAGCTTACGAGCCAGTCCCTCAAATAAAGCCCATGAGGCTTTGTTATCAGCGGTAATGGTGGTTTCGATACGTTTGATATCCTGATTTTCAGGACGGCTGAGTATGGCTTTCAACATGCGCGTAGCAAGGCCCTGACCACGGGCTTGTTCGCCAACAGCAACTTGCCAGATAAATAAGCTATCTGGCTGTTTGGGGATCCGGTAACCGGAAATAAAGCCTACAACTTCACCATCAAGCAATGCCGCAACTGACGTATCGGCAAAATGACTACTCTGCAATAAATTGCAATACATAGAATTAGTGTCGAGTGGCGGGCAATTAGCTATCAAACCATGTACTGCCGCACCCATCTCAGCGTCCGGTGCCGTCAGAGTAATATCCAGTGCCTTAGCTTGTGGTTGTGTCATATTTAAATTCAACTCTATTGTTTATAGAACGATTAGAAAAATCGGTTAAAGAATGACCAGATCATCTACTTAATGGCTTCTTATATAGCTATACGCCAGTTAGCATTCAATTTAAATGTATAGTACACTAAACATTATTAAATTCCAAATCGACTTGTTCAGACTAATATCTGTAGATGTCATTAAAGTGACAGCGTATAAAACAGTCTGAATTTGGACAAAAAACGGGTAAGCAGCTGTAACGCCAACTTAAAAAAGTGGGACAATATGTTGAATCAAATACCGATAAATACTGAGCAGATTGATGATCTGGGACTCAGCCACTCGCAAAAGGAACATTTGTTGAATCATATTGAAGAGGTGCTGGTTGCCCTGCGCCGTGTAATTAGGGCAACCGATCTGCATTCAAAATATCTGGCTAAAACCACCAGTTTGACTGCGCCACAAATTTTGCTATTGCAAACGCTACGCGATAAAGGTCAGGTAACGATTGGTGAGCTGGCTGCAGATATGAGTTTGAGTCAGGCCACGGTAACTACGATTCTGGATCGTTTGGAAAAACGTCAGCTGGTGTTTCGTAAACGTTCACAATCAGATAAACGTAAAGTGCATGCTTACCTGACCGATGCTGCGCTGGAAATGCTGAAAAATGCCCCTATTCCGTTGCAGGATCGTTTTACCCGCGAATTCAGCAAGCTTCAGGAGTGGGAACAGACGATGATTATTTCATCGTTGAAACGTGTGGCACAAATGATGGATGCTCAGCATCTTGATGCTTCACCGGTATTGGATATCGGCATGTTAGACCGACATGACAGTGATTCGGAAAACGCTACCTCTAAGGTGCAGGATTAGGCTGGCGCTGGTGAATCGCTTCGATACGTTCCAGCAACTCAGCTGAAAGGGTCACATCGCTACTGGCAATATTTGTCTTCAATTGTGTCATTGACGTTGCACCGATAATGGTCGATGCATTAAACGGCCGGCTGTTGACATAAGCCAAAGCCATTTGCGATGGATCTAGATCAAATTCTTTCGCCAATTCCACGTAAGCCCGCGTCGCCAATACCGCCTGCTCATTACTGTAACGCGCGTAATGGGGCCATAAATTCAGCCGAGCATCAGCCGGCGCATTATTATCCAGATATTTACCCGATAACACACCAAACCCCAGCGGCGAGTATGACAACAAGCTCACCTGCTCACGAAAGCTTATTTCCGCACAGCCCACTTCATAACTACGGTTTATCAGACTATAGGGATTCTGTACCGAGACAATCAGCGGCAAAGCCATTT
>DASSWO010000278.1:0-6264 GCA_035704795.1 Methylophaga sp.
TCAGCTAGGGCACAATCATGGCCGATTATATTGCTCCATATGACGCGCTCAAAACTTTTAATGGTTTGATCCATCGTCAACCGTTGTTCATCAACAACCGGCTCGATGTAGACAGCTACCATCTGACGTTCCTGGATAAAAATGGCCAAAAACTCAATGATGATTTTGAAGTACCGGCCTTTTTGGCACAATTAACAGCTATTTTGCCTGCCATCAGCAATCATCAAAAAGCCTTGCTCACCATGCCCGAATCCTGGCGTGCTGCTTTATACAATATCGGTATTGCCGGCATTGATGTCACCTTGGATATATATGGTAAACCGTTGCCAGAATCTCACCATCGGCCTTTTGCCTTTGCTGGTCACGCCAATGGGGTTGACCATGATGTACACACCGAATTGCTGCTGATCGATTTAAATCGTTTTGATCCCGTAAGTCTGACTGAAAATCTTCCCCATTGGCGGCGACGACATGATCAGCTATGTGCCACTAACGTCAATGCTTTGGATCAATTTAGTTTTTGTAAAAGTTTTGCCGTTGATTTATTGCAGGGCAATTTTTATACACTGCCATCCACCCGTGATAGCCATAAAATGTCTCCGTCAGCACAAACGCTGATGGAATTACTGGTCAAGCTACAGGATCCGGAAGTTGAAGCCGATGAGTTAGCACTAATTATCAACCAGGATGTCACGCTCAGTTATAAATTACTGCGGCTGATTAATTCAGCATTCTTTGGCCTGCCCAGACAAGTCGGCAGTACCCGCGAAGCAGTGGTCCTGCTGGGTCACAATAAGATTAAAACCTGGGCAAGTTTGCTGTGCTTATCAGGGCTGGATCATAAACCCAATGAGTTACGCAACGTTGCCATGATCCGCGCCCGGATGTGCGAATTATTGGCAAAATTTTATAAAGGTCATGGCGAAGTGTTTTTTGCCGCTGGCATGTTTTCGACGTTGGATGCACTACTTGATAAACCGTTGGCCAATCTTCTCGAAAACCTGCCTTTATCGGATGAACTGCGCAGCGCATTAGTCGATAAACAAGGTGCTGCCGGTCAGGCGTTGCAGGATGTCTTGCGTTATGAACGCGGAGACTGGCAGGCCATCGAAAACTCTCCATTACCGGTTGAGGTGCTGGTTCGCGCTTATCTTGATGCCATTTATTGGGCCAAAGAGCTGAACCTGCAAATCAACGACTAAACATGGCAATCAGCTGGCTGGCTCCCACTGCAGAGATTCATTTTCCGCCTCTGGAACATGCCACTGAGCATGGTTTACTAGCTGCTGGCGGTGATTTATCAGTTAACCGATTGCTAGCTGCTTATCGCTTGGGTATTTTTCCGTGGTTTAATAAACAAGACCCAATCTTGTGGTGGAGCCCAAATCCACGCATGGTGCTAGCTCCCAGCCAACTGAAAGTCAGCAAAAGTCTCAATAAAATTCTCAAACGCGGTGATTTTCAGGTGACTTTTGATAAAGCCTTTACCGATGTAATGTTGGCTTGTGCTGCCCCACGTAATAAACAAACGGGTAAACCGCATGACACTTGGATCCACGAAGATATGATAGCTGCTTATCAGGAATTACATCGTCAAGGTTATGCCCACAGTGTTGAATGCTGGCAGGAAGAAAAGCTGGTGGGCGGTTTGTATGGGGTGGCCATCGGCACAATGTTTTTTGGTGAATCAATGTTTAGTTTTGTCACCGATAGTTCTAAAGTCGCACTAGTCGCTTTGACACAACAGCTGCACCGTTGGCAGTTTCCGCTGATTGATTGCCAGGTTCACTCTGATCATCTGGCGAGACTCGGCGCAAAAATTCTGCCGCGTAATGACTTTATCCGGGTTATGCAGCCATTGTGCGATAAGCAACGATTGCCTGGACACTGGCAGCTCGATGCAGATCTGCCCCGGCCTGTATGAGTCTCGATTTTTATCAGGATCGGCTACACCCCTGTTCCTATTTAGCGGATCGTCAGGCGCGTAATATTTATCCGGACCCGCTGCGTCCGTTAACCAACAAACTATACAGTCAGCTAATTCAACATGGTTTCCGCCGCAGCGGCGAACATGTTTACCGACCGTATTGCCCATCCTGCGCGGCTTGTGTGCCGGTGCGTATTAAGGTTAAAGATTTTCAACCAAACCGTAATCAGCGACGCTGTCTGCAACAGAATCAACAAATCACCGTTAATTTGCATGCAGCCGAGTTTAATGAACAACACTACGATCTATATTGCCGCTATCTCCATAGCCGGCATCCGGGAGGCGGAATGGATAATCCGACGCCGCACAGTTATCAGCAATTTCTAACCAGTAGCTGGAGTGATACCCGGTTTATTGAAATTTTTGATAAGGATCAATTGTTGGCGGTGGCTATAACCGATTTTGTAAATGGGGCGGCTTCGGCCTTTTATACTTTTTTTGAGCCCAAATTAGCAAAGCGAAGTCTTGGCACATTGGCCATACTGAAACAAATTGAACTGGCCCGGCAGCAAGGGCTGGATTTTTTATATCTTGGTTATTGGATCGAAGCCAGTCCCAAAATGAATTACAAAACCCATTTTGCAGCATTGCAATATTTTGACGGTCAATGGCATGATTTTGATAATAAACTTTGAATAATCAGTGATTTTACGGCAGAATGGATCTTTTAATTTTTGGACCGATTTACGGAATCTATGGCAAAAGAAGATCATATCGAATTTGAAGGCACTGTTATTGACACCATGCCCAACACCACTTTCCGCGTTGAGTTGGAAAACGGTCATGTTGTGACAGCGCATATTTCTGGCAAAATGCGTAAAAACTACATCCGTATTCTGACTGGCGATAAAGTCACTGTACAATTAACACCGTACGATTTGAGCAAGGGCCGTATTGTCTACCGCGCTCGTTAAAATAAGCGACGCTGCTGCTTAGCCGCACTTACTGCGGCTTGCCAAGCCACCCACAACAACATGCCAAAGGCGATTAAGGTCCATGCCGGAATCGTCAATCCCAGAAACTGCCAAGAGATTTCAGCGCACTCTCCGGAGCCGCTGAAAATCATCCCGAATGCATCAGCCAACGGGAAATTACCAACAATAAAATCAAAGCCAGGTCCACAGCTTGGGACTTCTTCTGGCGGCAAGTTCTGCAACCAAAGATGTCTTGTCGATACGGCCCCACCGGCAATAACCACTAAGCCAATAACACTGCTGAATAATTTACTAGCAGTGCGTTTTGGATTAACTAAAAACGCCAGTAAAAACAGTCCCCCTGCCAGCAATACCGCCATTCGTTGTAAAACACACAGTGGACATGGCTCGAGTTGCATCACGTATTGCATATACAAAGCGCCACCAAACATCGCCAAACACAATAAAAACCCCAGCAAATAAAGCTTACGCATTGTCGACAAAACGTTTTCCTCCGGTTTTCAATTTATGCTAAGTTAACTTAAAACCCGCGTGCTTTAAAGGATTAATGTCATGAATGAGCCAAAGCTTGATGAAAAATTGATTGCTGCTTATGACCGGATGATGACCCGTGTCCATGAATTTCTCGATAAAGCCGAATCTGAGGCATTGCCCACATTAAAACAACGTATCGAACTGGCTCGTCAGCGAGCCGTTGAACTTCGCGAAGTAACCAGTGAGGAAGCTGACAAAGTTGCTGCTTATGTTGAGCGTGATTTACATGATGCCGCTGAATACCTTCAACGCAGTGGTAGTGAGTTTTCAACCTGGCTGCAATTTGATTTACAACAAATCGAAAACCGCATGTTTGAATTATTTGCCAAAGTCGCTGATCGTACTCGGGTAGAACTGGATAAACTGGCGATTCAAGCGAGATCTGCTCAGCAATATCACACCGGTGAAATTACCGGCATCGGCACTTTATATTGCGCAGACTGTAATACTCAAATCCACTTTAAAAAAACTGGCCGTATTCCACCCTGCCCGAAATGTCACCTTACTGAATTTAAACGTCGTCCCAGTTAATTTAAATCATTCCCTATCCAGGCGGCATCAGCCAGCATCGCCAGCAGTAAATCCGTCAATTCTGCTTGCGGTTTAATTTGCTGCCAATCATCAGCAGTTATTTGTGGGACGGAACAAATCTGTGCCACCAGCGAAGTGGATTTGGTTGATAGCTGATAATCCTGACCAGCGACAAAAACGCTCAGAGAGCTTGTAGAGGCATACCAGGCAAGTCTTACCATCGCATTGCGTTTTAAAATGCCACCTTGTACAAAAAACGTGTCTAACGCAGCCGCGCTTTCAAGCCCTGCCGTTTCTAATGTTAACCACGATGATAAAGCGGGTTTGGTTTCTGTGACTTGCCGGCCGAACGCTTTTACAATCAGCTCCGGGTGTTGCGCCAGTGCGTCGATTAATAGTTTTTTAGCACGGTTCAAACTGGACTCATCAATGACGGCAGGTGTATTTGACGCCAGCAAATCCGCATCACTGTAAAAAACATCGGCTGACTCTTTGTCCGCCAGCACATCGACAAAAGCATCGAGCAATTGCCGTTGAGTCGGTGCTCGAAAACCAATAGAAACCGTCATACACTCAGACTGAGCAATACCATGATGGGCAAATGCCGGTGGCAGGTACAACATATCCCCGGGCTGTAAATCCCAACTGTGATCGGCGGTAAAGTCTCGCAAAATCCGTAACGGACAATCCGCCAGCCAGTGCGGTTGGTTTTCGGGTTGCGCTGCAATTTGCCAACGACGCACGCCTTGCGCTTGCAACAAAAACACATCGTAATTATCGATATGCGCACCCACCGAACCACCCGGTACTGCATAACTAATCATAATATCGTCACGCCGCCAGTCGGGGATAAACTTAAATGGCGTCAACAAAGCCTGTAATGGCGGCCAGTGAGAATCCATATCCTGTACCAGTAACGTCCAGTCTTTTTCCGGCAGTTGGGCAAATACGGATTCTGCCAAAGGTCCATGCGTCAGCGACCATTTTTTATCGCCTGACTGGCGAATCAGTCTTGATTCAATATCCTGTTCGCAGGCAAAGCCCGCCAAATCTTCAGCGGTTAAATCAATGACGGGGGTCGGAAAAGCATTACGGATCAACAACGGCTTTTTTTGCCAGTATTCATCCAAAAACTGCTGTTGGCTAAGACCCGTATTAAAAAATTCAGACACGAACGTTAATCCAGCCTCTCAACGATAAACACCACATTATTCAATGCTTTTATGCGAACTTTAGTACCGGCAGGACAATCTGGCCCCTGCACTTTCCACGTGGAATCATCGAGGCGGATTTTGCCAATACCATCAATAATCGGCTGACTCAGCGTTAATTCACGCCCTACATAGCCCTCGCCGCGCCGGTTTAGCAGTGGTTCATCAGTCTTAATGGGATGCTTCTGATAATACCGCCGCCAGGCAATAATGCTAACCACCGAAAACAAAGCAAACAACAGTAATTGCCATTCCCAGCCGAGTCCCGGAAAAAACAACAGCAATAAACCGGTCAGTGCCGCCGCTATAGCCAACCACAAAGCAAAAAAGCTGGGCAGTAAAATTTCAACGATGATCAGTGCCACCGCCAAAATCCACCAATGCCAAAAATCAATTAACGGCATTGTCAGACCCTTTCCTGGCAAACGCCTCTTTGGCAAGTTCCGTGATACCCGCCAACGAGCCAATCACACTACTGGCCTCCAGTGGCATCAGCACGACCTTGTGATTGCCGGCTGAGGCCATATCTTTAAGTGCTTCAACGTATTTCTGAGCGACAAAATAATTAATCGCCTGAATATCACCCTTGGCGATCGCTTCCGATACCATGGCCGTCGCACGGGCTTCAGCTTCTGCCAAACGTTCACGGGCTTCAGCATCCCGAAATGCTGCTTCACGCCGGCCTTCAGCATCCAACACGACGGCTTGTTTATCGCCTTCGGCACGGAGAATTTCTGATTGCCGATGTCCTTCCGCTTCGAGAATGTTAGCGCGTTTAACCCGCTCGGCTTTCATCTGCCGGCCCATGGCTTCTACCAAATCAGCCGGTGGGGCAATATCTTTGATTTCAATACGGGTAACTTTGATGCCCCATGGGGTCGTGGCATCGTCGACCACATTTAACAATCGGGTATTAATTTCATCACGTTTGGAGAGCAATTCGTCCAGGTCCATTGAGCCCATTACCGTACGAATATTGGTCATGGTCAAATTGAGAATCGCGTTATCGAGGCCACTGACCTCATAAGCTGCTTTGGCAGCATCGATGACCTGAAAAAACACAACA
>DASSWO010000052.1:0-3289 GCA_035704795.1 Methylophaga sp.
ATGAGCCCATTGGCCGGCATCATATTGATCGTAAACGGATGACGGTGACTGACAGCGGTAAACCATCTGTGACCCATTACCGCGTTGAAAAACGCTTCCGGGCGCATACCCATATTCGCTGCAAACTGGAAACCGGCCGCACCCACCAAATCCGGGTGCATATGGCATTTATCCGCCATCCATTAATTGGCGATCCGGTTTATGGTGGCCGTTTTAAAATGCCCAAAGGCATGACTGAAACCGCCCGTGAGCAACTACAAGGCTTCCGCCGCCAGGCATTGCATGCCGGTCTGCTAGGCTTTGAACATCCGGATTCCGGTGAAATGGTCAGTTGGCATGTGCCGATCCCCGATGATATGCAACATTTATTATCTATCCTGCAGCAGGATGCAGAAAACAACGACGAATAACGCTTAAGGTAAATAAAGGAGTCTTTTCGTGTCAGAAAGTCAGAAACAATCTCCGATAATGATTTTTTTCGCCTTTCTGAAACTCGGCCTTACTGCCTTTGGCGGCCCTATTGCCCATATCGGTTTTTATCGTGAAACATTTGTTAAACAGCGCCGATGGCTGGATGAAACAACTTTTGCCCAGTTACTCGCTGTATGTCAGTTTCTGCCCGGCCCTGCCAGCAGCCAAATGGGCTTTTCGATTGGCCTGATGAAAGGCGGCTGGCTTGGAGCCATTGCTGCGTTTATCGCTTTTACCCTGCCCTCAGCATTATTGTTATTTACCTTTGCTGGTTTTGCCTATCTGCTTGATGGGCCGATTGGCAATGCCATTATCGATGGTTTGAAACTGGTTGCTGTCGCCGTGGTTGCCCATGCCGTTTGGGGTATGGCACAAAAACTTACCCCGGATTGGCCCCGACGTTTTATTGCCATCGCCGCGTTAATTGTTTTATTGCTGATCAGCATGGCCTGGATGCAACTGGCAGTGATTGTATTCGGTGCCGTACTTGGGCTTTGGTTATGCAAAGCCAGTCAAAATACGGTAGTTAATGGTTTTAATTTGCCTTATGGTCGCAATCTCGGTTGGCTGTTTTTGGCAATATTCAGTATTTTGCTGGTACTCAGTATCAGTATGATGGGCGACTATCCCACCCCGGATAATTTGTTTGCGGCGTTCTATCAAGCCGGTGCATTAGTGTTTGGCGGTGGTCATGTGGTGTTGCCATTACTGGAACAAAGCACCGTTGCCAATGGTTGGTTGAGCACAGATAGCTTTTTAGCAGGCTACGGCGCCGCACAGGCCGTGCCTGGTCCATTATTTACCTTATCGACTTATCTGGGTGCCGAAATTGATACTGGTCTTGCACCGGGCTGGTCGGCGTTGATTGCCACGCTGGCGATTTTCCTGCCGGGTTTTTTATTGGTACTTGCCGTTTTGCCCTTCTGGGCCAAACTGGCTTATCTCCCCAAAGCCGCATCGGCCATTGCCGGTGTCAATGCCGCGGTCGTCGGCCTGCTGGCCGCCGCGCTTTATGATCCAATCTGGACGGCCGGCGTTCGCGGTTGGCCGGATTTTCTGATTGCGCTGGGTGGTTTTTTGATTTTGGCAGTTTTAAAGCGTTCTGCACTTTGGACGGTTTTGTTTTGTGTGGTTGGGTCGGTTATGTTACGAACGTTAATTTGAAGTTAAGAATCGATCGTGTCTGGCCCTGAGCAATCCCCAACAAAACAGGTAAGAAATACCATGCGAGTTCAATCTATTGTCAATACATTCCTAAACGAAGTCAGGCATACTATGCATAAAGTAAGACGAGCCAGCCCGTAGGTTGGGTTGAAGAATGAAACCCAACGCTCTGCTTTTTTTAACATCTTTTTGTTGCGTTTCGTATCTCAACCCAACCTACCATGAAATTGAGGCTTTTCTTTCAGACAAAAAAAAGGGGCGATAAACGCCCCTTTTCTGATTCAAGCTTTAAGCTGGCTGCTTATTTCTTAGCCGCCGCTTCGCGCTCTTTGGTTTCCTTGATGACTTCTTCTGACACGTTACGTGGGCATGGCAAATAGTGCAGGAATTCCATTGAGAACTGACCACGACCAGACGTCATCGTACGCAGTGAGCCGATATAACCGAACATTTCGCTTAAGGGCACTTCAGCTTTAATACGTACGCCAGTTGCACCCGCATCCTGTGATTTGATCATGCCACGGCGACGGTTTAAGTCACCGATAACATCACCAACGTTGTCATCAGGACAGAACACATCAACTTTCATGATTGGCTCCAGCAATTGTGGGCCAGCTTTTGGAATTGATTGACGGAAACCGCCCATCGCTGCCAATTCGAAAGCAATTGCCGAAGAGTCAACGGCGTGGAATGAACCATCAAACAGGTTAACTTTAACGTCCAGCAGCGGGAAGCCAGCCAGAACACCACGAACCATCATCTTCTTGAAACCGCTTTCAACGGCAGGCCAGAATTCACGTGGCACGGTACCACCGGTAACGGTAGATTCAAACTGGAAACCACTGCCTGGCTCACCTGGCTCGATGATGTAATCGATGCGACCAAACTGACCTGAACCACCCGATTGTTTCTTATGGGTGTAGCTGTCTTCGATTTTTTTCGTGATCGTTTCACGGTAAGCAACCTGAGGCTCACCAACGATGACGTCAACGTTATGAGTACGTTTCAGGATATCGACTTTGATATCCAAATGCAGCTCACCCATACCTTTCATGATGGTTTCGCCGCTGTCTTCATCGGTTTCAACACGGAAAGATGGATCTTCTTTAATCATTTTGCCCAAAGCAACACCCATTTTTTCTGCAGCTGCTTTATCTTTAGGGGCAATAGCGATTGAGATAACAGGATCCGGGAACACCATCGGCTCTAATGTCGCTGGATTTTTCGGATCACACAGAGTGTGACCGGTTTGCACATCTTTCATACCAACAATAGCGATGATGTCACCAGCATGCGCGTAATCTAATTCATTACGATCATTGGCATGCATTTCCACCATCCGGCCAACCCGTTCGGTTTTGCCGGTAAAGGTGTTCATAATGGTGTCGCCTTTTTTGATCTCACCAGAATAAATACGAACGAAAGTCAGGGCGCCAAAACGGTCATCCATGATTTTGAATGCCAGGGCACGAAGGGGACCTTTGATGTCAACGATCGCGTGTTTACCAGTTTCGTTACCTTCTAAATCAACTTCTGGTTGTGGATCAACTTCAGTCGGATTAGGCAAATAATCAACGATAGCATCCAACAATAGCTGCATACCTTTATTTTTAAAGGCACTACCACAGTAGGTCGGGAAGAAATTAAGTTTCAG
>DASSWO010000121.1:0-7419 GCA_035704795.1 Methylophaga sp.
GTAAAAGCGCCACATAACAAGGAAATGAATAACCATAACGCGGTGTATGCTGCAGATTCACGTGCCGCTTCAACAGCTTCCATCGTTGCAACTTCAGCATCAACTTTAGCCTGTCTTGCCCGTTCAATAATTTGGGTAATACGAACTTCAGCCTGTTGTTGGCTCACGCCGGTATAGCCAGCAATTAATCCTGCTGCATATTCAATATCTGCATTGCTAATATCGCTATTCATCAAGTCACGAAACAGAATGTTAGATAACTCTCTGCGAATATCGGCATTGTTTGCCGCATCGGCACTATTGTCACTACGTAACAAAGTATCAATCAGGTATTCAGACGTTCCTGGATTCATTTCTCCCAACTCAGAAACAACTGACGCTGCTACACCACCTGTAATTTTTGCAGCTGCATTAGCACCGGTACTCAGTGCAAAGCCGATACTGCAAGTCACCAACACTGCTGCAATGAGCGTTGAAACGGCCCAGCTGACAAGTCCATGCGCGGTATCACGAAAATAGACTTCATCATGATGTAAATCTGTCCATTTAACTCTTAAACGACCCGCTAAATATCCCCCCAAGCCCGATGCAATAATTTGGGTCAACGTTAACCAGGCAATTGTTGATATACCGATTGCTGCTGCACTAATACCGGCATCTGCCCATGGTGAAATAACCGATAATCCAAGACCAAAACCCAGTATCAAGAGAATCAAAGCCATTGCCGCCGAGGCTACCGCTCCTGCGAATACCGCTCCCCATGACACACCGATACTGTTCGTTGAAGATACTGCTTGCATGAGACCATCCTTATTGTTCAATTTATTACCGGCCACCTCTATTACAGTTTTTTTCATCCTAAAAACTTCAGATGCTTAGGTGGCAATTTAAATATCAGTAGTCCTATAAAAAATAGATAAAATTAATTATCTTCTAAAATTGTGGTCTCAATCTTATGCTGCCACTGTTCGCTTTCGCACACAGTTTTTTCATCAATTACATAAGCGATAAAAATATAAAATAACGCAAGTAACAATACGTTCGGAATCGTACAGAGAATTTCATTATCTCTATGGATACTTACTGGACACTCAGCCCAATCCATGCTTTTCCGTCGGATTAGTATGAAGATTAAAATTAGCCTGGAGTGTTACTAGGAGTACGATAATGAATTCTATTTTTCGTAAAACATTAATAGCTAGCAGCCTCTCCGTAATCTTAAGCACCGCAGCCATTGCGGAAGATGATTATAAAACTACAATAGATGGCACTACAGCTGATGAAAAACAGCTTAATAGCCAACAAGATAATTCATCAAAATATAGGTCTGAATCTAACCAGAACTACCAAGAAACAATTGATGGAAAAAAAGCGCCCTGTAATGATGATATGAAAGATCATAACCAATCCAAAAATCAGGATATGGATAAAGGTGACGCTGAAGATCGTCCACTGACCGAGCATCAGGGGAATGTGACTAATCAAAATAGCGACACGAGTGAAAATTACAAATCACAAAACCGTGATATGGAACAACGTGACGCTGAAGACCGCCCAGTTACAAAGCATCAGGACAGTGTCACTGAAGAAGAGGAAGAAGAGGAAGAAGTGATGCCCGGTGCCAATGATGAACAGGATAACGGTACTGAAATCGAGTACTCAGATGACTCTAAACAAATGGATTCTTCAGAAGACACTGAAATGAATATCCAAATGGAAGAAGCCACTGATTCACGCTCTGAGGACAACGCGATTACATCACCTGCCAGTAATTTATATTCAATGTCTGCAGATGAATTAATCGGCATGAATGTGGTTGCGAATGATGATGAAGAAATTGGCTACGTAAGCAACATCGTGTTAAGCCCTGACCAAAGTGAAGTCCATGCAGTCATTACAGTAGGAAGCATCCTTGGTATGGGCGGTCGCGATATATTGGCTTCACTTGATGAGTTAACACAAGTCAATGATGAGCTACGTATCGATGCCAATAAAGATGATATTGCCGCTATGAGCGATTATGGCTCAGAAGACTTCATTGAATTGGAAGGTGATGCAGCGTTGAGCACAGCTATTCGCGTTAAGGAATAACGGTCGCATGTATTACTGATTATCTGTTCATATCAGGGCTATTCTTATCCTCTGATTGAGTTCTGATAATGACAGATATAAAGAAATTGTCCCGACAACTGATGCAGTTGCCGGGATTTTTTTATCTAATCTACACAGCCTTGAGGTTAATTGTTTAGCGCGTTGGATTGACTGATTACTGCACTTTTTGGCTGATTGTTGGTCAGTAATTGTCAGGGTTTATTTACTGGAGCCAGCAATGATAATTGTAAAATCAATCTGTCTAAACCGCTTTACTACTTTTTTAACCGTCATGAGCTTGTCCATCGCTGTGCAAGCTGAACCCCGCCAAAATTCGCTCCCCGCTCTGCTCGAATTTACCGAATGGCAGGTGCCCTGGGAAAATTCCAGACCACGCGATCCCTATATGGGGCCCGATGGCAAAGTCTGGTTTGTTGGTCAGGTTGGAGATTATGTTGCCTGGCTGGATCCGAAAACCGGTGATATGAAAAAGTTTGATATTGCCAAAGCTGGGCCGCATACCGTCATTGTCGATAAAACCGGCACGCCATGGTATGCCGGTAATAAAGATCAACACATTGGCAAAATGAATCCACAAACCGGTGACGTCATGCGTATCAATATGCCTGAGGGCGTAAATGATCCGCATACCATGGCATTTACCTCCGATGGTTATATCTGGTTTACCGTTCAGCGTAGTGGTGAAGCCGGTTTTATTGGCCGTTTGAATATGGCCGATAACGATGTCGACATCATTGAAGTGCCGGGCAAAAATATGCGGCCTTATGGTCTGGTCATCGACAGTCAGGACAGACCCTGGATTGCCTTTATGGGTGATAACGCTATTGGCACTGTCGATCCGGAATCAATGGTACTGCAAATTATCGATACGCCAACGCAAGACAGCGTTATCCGTCGAATTGGTGTTACCTCAGATGATCGCATCTGGTGGACCGATGCCGGCATGGGTCATATTGGTGTCTACGATCCACAACAAAAATCGATGCGGCAATGGCCAACCCCCGGTGGTGAGGCGGCAGGTTTATATGCCATGACAGTCGATCATAAGGATCGTATCTGGTATGTAGAAACCGGCCTGCAACCCAACCGGTTTATTGGTTTTGACAGCCAAAACGAAAAATTTATTTCAATTGATGAAGTACCCTCAGGCGGCATCAGCATCCGACATATGGTGTTTGATGAAGCCAGCAATGCTATCTGGTTTGCTACCGATGCCAACACCATTGGCAAAGCAGTGGTACCAGAATAAAAACGTCGGCCCATGACCGTTAATGGCGTGTTAATGGAACAAATGCGCGGATCGGTGTCAGTCACGGTTGTCTGTCCCCTGTATTAGAAGAATAATATTTAACAATTTCAATGAGTCAGCTGCAAACCCTTTGCAGACGCGGTTTTCTCGATCATAATCGGAATCAGGCCATGGTTTAACTTCATAAGAGGACTGCTTCCGAATGATTAAACGACCCGACGCCGCAAAACGTCTGTTTGTGCTCGACACCAATGTCTTAATGCATGATCCGACGGCGTTATTCCGCTTTGATGAACACGATATCTTCCTGCCGATGGTGGTGCTGGAAGAGCTCGATAAGGGTAAAAAAGGTTTATCAGAAGTCTCCCGAAATGTACGTCAGGTCAGTCGGTTTTTGGATGATTTGTTGTTACAGGCTACTGATAATGAAGCCATTAACAATGGTATTCCGCTGCCGAGTGTTGTCAATAGTGAAGTGCCGCAAGCCAGCGGCCGGTTGTTTTTCCAAACCCGGCAGATGGCGCAGGATTTACCTAAAGAACTCCCCGGTCATCAGGCCGATAATGCCATTCTGGCGGTTGCTATCAATTTGCAACAAGCACAGATTGATACCAATGTCATTCTGGTTTCCAAAGATATCAATCTGCGTATTAAAGCCACGGTACTGGGTATTTGTGCCGAAGATTATTACAACGATAAAGTGCTCGACGATGTTGATTTGTTGTATCGCGGTGCATCCGAATTGGCAGCGAGTTTTTGGGATGATCTGAATCGTCTGGAATCCTGGACCCAGGATGGTCGCACCTTTTATCAGGTACAGGGGGAGGTGGTTAAAGACTGGTATCCTAACCAACTGATTTATTCACCAGAAGCCGAAAACGCCATTGAAGCCGTGGTCCGAAGTACGACCGGCGATTCGGCAGATATTGAACTTATCCATGATTATCGCAAAGACAAACATGCCATCTGGGGTATTACCGCCCGCAATCGTGAGCAAAACTTTGCACTGAATCTGTTGATGGATCCGGATATTGATTTTGTTACGCTGCTCGGTCAGGCCGGTACCGGTAAAACCCTGCTGACCCTGGCTGCCGCCCTGACCCAGACCATTGAACACAAACGCTACGGCGAAATTATTATGACCCGAGTCACAGTGCCAGTCGGTGAGGATATTGGTTTTTTACCCGGTACCGAAGAAGAAAAAATGACGCCGTGGATGGGCGCTTTGATGGATAACCTTGAAGTGCTCAATAAAACTGAAGGTGGTGAGTGGGGACGCCAGGCGACCAATGATTTATTGCAACGCTGGATCAAAATCCGTTCATTGAATTTTATGCGTGGCCGGACATTCCTGAAGCGGTTTATTATTATTGATGAGGCGCAAAACCTGACCTCCAAGCAAATGAAGACCTTAATTACCCGTGCTGGTCCCGGTACCAAAATTGTGTGTCTTGGTAATATCTCACAGATTGATACGCCCTATTTAAGTGAAACAACTTCCGGTCTGACTTATGTCGTGGATCTGTTCAAAAACTGGCAGCACAGCGGTCATATCACGCTGTTACGTGGTGAGCGCTCGCGGCTGGCAGATTTTGCTTCTGAGAATTTGTGATGGTACGTGTTAGCATTCACTCATTAATTTCAGCAGCAGGATAAGCGCATGAAAGGCAACACTGACAGTAACGACGATCGCCGGGCGTATTTCCGGATCAACGATCGGCTGTTGATTAGCATCAAACCGTTAGAGCCGGAATCGGCCTGGGAGTTGGGTAAACTGATTGTCAGCAGTACAGCCCCCACCTCGCATCCTCATCATCAACTCTCTTCGCTGGAGACCGCTTTTCATCATTTAACAGATCAGATTGGTCATGCTGACCGGGATGTTGCCCGGGCACTGCGCATGCTCGACGAAAAAATTAATTTGCTGGCAAGCAATGTGCAGCATTTATTGCAACCGATCGATGATACCCAGGCACAGGCCGTGAATCTCAGCGCCGGCGGGGTATCGATGTTAAGCGATCAGGTCATACCCCCTAAAACGCCTGTTGAGGTCAATATAACCTTGTTGCCCTCAGGATTACCGATTCGGGCGGTTGCCAAGGTTATTAGCTGTGAGCAGTTAGTGACGGCGCAAGATGGCAAAGCATTCAGCGTGCGGCTGGCGTTTACTCATATGAATGAAAGCGATCGGAATATTCTGGTCAAACATTCCTTAACCCGCCAGGCCGAAAATCTGCGCCAGCAAAAACAACTGGGCTAAGTTTTTTTATCACACAGCTTGAGCTCACTATAATGGGCGTTTTGCCCGGAGTAATCTGTTAATGTCTCTGCCCGTTTTATACAGTTTCAGGCGCTGTCCTTATGCGATGCGCGCCCGCTTTGCTATTGCTGCTGCTGGCCTTCAGGTCGAACTACGCGAAGTGGTATTAAAAGATAAACCGTCCGCACTGCTGGAGATTTCACCGAAAGGCACAGTACCGGTATTACAAACAGCAAAACGCGTTATTGACGAGAGCCGGGATATTGCCCTGTGGGCTTTTGAGCAACAGGATCCCGCTGGCTTCTGGCAACCCTTATCAGACATTGACCAGCAGCAGACACTGGATTTAATTGCTGAAACCGACGATGATTTTAAGAACGCGCTGGATCGTTATAAATACGCCGATCGCTATCCTGAGCATGATCAGCTTTTTTACCGGCAACAAGGCGAATTATTTTTACAAAAACTGGAGATGAATTTAAGCCGCCAGTCATTTCTAACAGGGGATACGCCAACACTGGCTGATATCGCGGTAATGCCATTTATTCGTCAATTTGTCATGGTCGACCAAAACTGGTTCGGCAATGCTAATTACCCGCAATTACAACGTTGGCTTGATGCGTTTTTACAGTCCGCTGTTTTCAAACAGGTTATGCAGCAGTATCCACAGTGGCAGCCAAATGATGATCGGGTGATGTTTCCAGCGGGTTAGCGGCACCTTTCCAGTGCTTGCTGGGAAGGCAAATCATAATGCTGGTAACGACAAATAAAGAAAGATTCATCCGCGGCTTCCGCGTCCATGCTTCTCAATAATTGCTGCCACAGGCTGAGCCGGCCGCTGTCATCAACATACTCGGCATTCTGCTGTTTATTCAGCCACAGGCCTTCGGCATTAAAGCTGTACACCGGCAATAAATCATCCCGCTGTGTCGCCGGCCGGATCACCGGATCCAGATTATCCAATACCAGTGGTACGGCATCCTGATCCGGATAATAACTGACCACCATATGCGCTTGATTCAGGGTCAGCGCTTTAACATAAGTCAGTCGCAATTTATCGGCCGACATCCCCATTTCGGTCAGCGTGAAATACTTGGCCACCGCAAAATCTTCACAGTCCCCGCCTTGGGTGACAATGGTCTGTAATGGCGTTGCCCAGTAGTCCTCTTTACCCCAATGAATAATATCGTCAACAAACTGATTTTGGTTGATGAAATCGTTGGCTGCTTCAAGCTGACGTTGTTCCGACCAGCCACGCCCCCGGTCAATCAGCTGCCGCCAGGACGCGACTCGCTGCTCGGTGGCACTGCTGATACCGCTCTCCATCGGGGATTTGGGGGCACTACCACAACCGGCGAGTAGTAAAATCAGCGTCACCACAAAAAGCCGCATAATTTAGCCCATTAACTTTAGATAAGCCCCTGCATTATCAGCCTTTTTTAAGCGTGGCACCACGCCCAAACACGGCGCATCAATTCGGGCGTTAATTGATTGGATGATTTCGTCATGTTGCTCATCATCAAGAAAATCATTAGCCACCCAGCCGGCCAAACTCAGTCCTGAAGACCGAATACTGTCCGCCGTCAGCAAAGCATGGTTGATGCAACCGAGTTTAATGGCCACTACCAACACTACCGGCAGCTTAATCTTAACGGCCAGGTCGGCAATGCTTTGGTTGTCATTTAACGGCACCAGCCAGCCACCAGCGCCTTCGACCACCACGGCATCCGACATATTTTGTAATCGTTGGTAGCCTTGCAGCAATCTGGTTAAATCAATGCCGACACCGGCTTGCTGC
>DASSWO010000139.1:0-7308 GCA_035704795.1 Methylophaga sp.
GCATTGGCAACTGATAACGGTGCATTTTTTAAAGCGGATGAGTTAATGGCTGAGTAGTATGTTTATCCGCAGATGAGCGCAGATTATTTTTATTGGTGTCTTTCCCGCGCATGCGGGAAACCAGAGCACACAACATTGATCTTGTTCCCGCAGTTACCACGGGAGCACCCCGCAAAATATATCCATCCTTGAAACAATGTCACTTCGAACGCAACCGAAGAATTTAAAAATCTGCGGTTATCTGCTTAATCTGCGGATTTTTACTCTTTGTGGTTAAAAATCAATCCCGATCCCGCAAATGATATTCAGCGAACAAGGTATGCGAATCACCAGGTGCCAGCTCAATACTGTCATCAGCGGCATTGGCTGTTTCAACACAGATAAACCGCTGATAGGCATCGGTGAGCATATCTTTAAGAATGACGACTTTATTCCATGGATTCCAGACCACGGTAGTTTGTGAACCACGACTTTCAATAACTACGCGGCGTTTTAAGGCTTCATCTTCAATAAATAATTGTTCAGGTGCATGCAGATAAATCCGATCGGTTTCGGTATAAAAGCGCACATCGCCTTGCTGTAATTTTTCAGTAAAGCTCAGTGTTTTATCAAGGTAATGATAGTTATCAAGACCACGTAAATGCAGCTTTTCGATATTGCCGACATTGAAATAAGTATGCAGCGCCTGGGAAATGACAAAGCTTTCATGATCACGATTTTCAGTGGTCAACGCCATTTTTAAATTGTCACCAATCGTTACCGTTAACTGTAAGGCAAATTGGCAATGCCAGTATTGTCGGCTAAATTCGGTAGGCAATAATTGCAGGCTGACGCAAACCTCCCCTTCATCGGTTTGCTGAGTGTCAATGACCTGCCATAACTGGTTGCGGGCAAAACCATGCGCCGGACGACCATGACCACTGGGATCATCCCCAAACCATGGCCAGCAAATCGGTACACCACCGCGAATCGCTTTACCATCACCATAGGCACTTTGCGGGCTGAGAAATAACATATCTTCGTCAGCTTCTGCCGGTTTAAATGACAGCACCTGCGCACCATAGGTGCAAATTTGCGCCTCGGCCCGGGGGGTTTTGATATTCATCATCACCGTGCCATTGGGACCATCAACAAAGGTCAATGCATCCGCCAGCGCAAATTGTTGGTTCAAATTTTCAATATCTTGCATGTATTTGTTTCTCAAACAAAAAGACGGGCGCGATGCCCGTCTTTGGGAGACTGTTTGTAAACAGCTTTATTTTAGTGGTGGTGACCACCTTCGCCATGAACGTGACCATGTTCCAGTTCTTCCTGGGTGGCTTCACGAACTTCACGAACGTTGACATCAAAGTTCAGATGCACACCTGCCAGCGGATGATTACCATCAACAGTAATCGTTTGTTCACCGACTTCAGTAACCGTTACCAGAACTGGACCTTGGTCGGTTTCAGATTGGAATTGCATGCCCACTTCAACTTTCTCAACACCGCTGAACAATTCAGCAGGCACTTCTTGTTTCAGTGCTTCATGGCGTTCGCCATAAGCATTTTCTGGTTCGATGCTGGCTTTAACTTCATCACCGGCTTCTTTGCCAAGTAATGCATCTTCCAGACCCGGAATGATGTTACCTGCGCCATGCAGATAAGCCAAAGGACCCGCGCCTTCAGAACTATCGATAACCTGACCTTCGTTGTTAGTGAGGGTGTAGTCAATAACGACCACGGTATTGTCTGCAACTTTCATAAACTCTCCTTACATATGTTGGATAACAGCTGCAGCATAATCACTACAACTCAGCGCATCGACGCCCATAGCAGCGGCTAAATCACCGGTCACCTGACCATTGGCAATCGCGCCGGATACGCCGGAAACCACTTTGTCAGCAGCTTCCAACCAGCCCAAATGCCGTAATAACATTTCAGCCGATAAAATCAATGATGATGGATTGGCACTATCTTTACCGGCCAATGCTGGCGCGGTGCCATGCGTCGCTTCAAACATACCGATGGTATCTGACAAGTTAGCGCCCGGTGAAATACCGATGCCGCCAACCTGCGCCGCCAGTGCGTCCGAAATATAGTCACCATTGAGATTCAGAGTTGCCACCACATCATAATCTGACGGGTGCAACAAAATTTCTTGTAAAAAGGCATCAGCAATCGAGTCTTTAATGACAATTTGCTTACCAGTTTCAGGGTTATTAAAGGCTTTCCATGGGCCGCCATCTAATGGCTTGGCAGCAAACTCTTTTTCAGCCAGATCATAGCCCCATTGTTTGAAGCCACCTTCGGTGAACTTCATGATATTACCTTTGTGAACCAACGTTACCGAGTCCCGATCATTATCGATAGCGTATTGAATCGCTTTGCGTACCAGACGCTCTGTGCCTTCACGAGAAACAGGCTTAATGCCGATACCGGAGGTGTCTGGAAAACGGATTTTGTTAACACCCATTTCGTTTTGCAAAAAGTCGATAACTTTTTTAACTTCAGGCGATCCCGCCGGCCACTCAATACCGGCATAAATATCTTCGGAGTTTTCACGGAAAATTACCATATCAATGGCTTCCGGTTTTTTGACTGGGCTAGGCGTGCCAGTGTAATAACGGACCGGCCGCTGACAAACATACAAATCCAACGTCTGACGCAAAGCCACATTCAGCGAGCGAATGCCACCCCCAACCGGTGTGGTCAGCGGGCCTTTGATGGATACTGAGTATTCACGCAGTGCATCCATGGTTTCTTCCGGCAGCCAGCTATCTTTATCATAGACATTGGTGGCTTTTTCGCCGGCATACACTTCCATCCAGGAAATTTTGCGCTCACCACCATATGATTTTTCTACCGCTGCATCGACAACTGAAATCATCGCTGGCGTAATATCGACACCGATGCCGTCACCCTCAATAAATGGAATAATCGGCTGATTCGGGACGTTCAATGAAAAATCAGCGTTGACGCCAATTGCCTGTCCCTGATCCGGTACACTGATATGCTGATACGCCATTCACGCGGCTCCTGAAAAATTAAAAGCCGCATTTTAGCATTATCTGAGTCCGCACTTCACCATGCCGAAATTAATCGCCCTGAATAAACCCTATGATGTGTTATGTCAGTTTACCGATAGCGATGGCCGACAGACGCTGAAAGATTTTATCGACATGCCCGGCGTTTATGCCGCCGGTCGTTTAGATCGTGACAGCGAAGGCTTATTACTGCTCACTGACAATGGTCAATGGCAGCAACAAATCGCCGATCCGAAGCACAAAATGGCGAAAACCTATTGGGCGCAGGTCGAAAACATTCCGGATGCCGTTGCCCTGCAACAATTACAAAATGGCGTGCAATTAAAAGATGGCATCACCTTGCCTGCGCAAGCGCGACTAATTGATGAGCCTGCCATCTGGCCGCGCAATCCACCGGTGCGTTTCCGGCAAAATATTCCAACGCAATGGCTGGAACTAACTATCCGCGAAGGCAAAAACCGACAAATCCGGCGGATGACCGCTGCTGTGGGCCATCCAACTTTACGGTTAATTCGCGTCGCTATCGGCCCCTGGACTTTAGGTGACTTATTGCCTGGAGAATGGCGCGAAGAAAATGCTGAGTCCGTGTTAAAATGCGCCGATGATTTGGACTCCCAGAACCACCGTCGCCGCCGTCATCGAACGGGATCAGAAATTTCTGATGGTCGAGGAACGCATCGGCAGCGCCGTGCGACTCAACCAGCCTGCCGGGCACCTCGAAGACAACGAAAGTCTGATTGATGCGGTGATTCGCGAAACGCGCGAAGAAACGGCATGGCAATTTAAGCCTGAAGCGTTGGTTGGTATTTATCGTTGGCGGCACGGCGCTTCACAGGAAACCTATATTCGCTTTTGTTTTACCGGCGAACTCGGTGAGTTTCTTGATACTCCTTTAGATCCCGATATTACGCAAGCTGTCTGGTTGGATGCCGATGCGATGAATACGCGTGCGTCACAATTTCGTACCCCATTGGTTTTGCAATGCTGGCAGGATTATCTGGCGGGCAAACGCCACTCACTTGATTTACTGAACGAATAATATGTCACCAACACAAAAAGTAGTCGTCGGTCTGTCCGGCGGTGTCGATTCGTCTGTGTCTGCCCTGCTGCTCAAACAGCAAGGTTATGACGTTGAAGGCCTGTTTATGAAGAACTGGGTCGATTTTGCCGATGAGAGCGAATGCACCATCGAGGAAGATCGCAAAGACGCCATCTCAGTTGCCGATAAAGTCGGTGTGCCATTTCATGAAGCCAATTTCGCCATGGAATACTGGGATTTTGTCTTTAAGCATTTTCTGGAAGAATACCAAGCCGGCCGTACCCCCAACCCCGATATTCTCTGTAACCGCGAAATCAAATTCAAAGCCTTTTTGGATCACGCGATGGAATTGGGTGGCTATTTAATCGCCACCGGTCACTATGCCCGCGTTCGCGAAGTTGACGGTGAATTTCAATTATTGAAAGGTCTGGATAATAAGAAAGACCAAAGCTATTTTTTATATACGCTCGGTCAGGCGCAATTATCACGCACCTTATTTCCGCTGGGTGAACTGCCGAAAACGGAAGTTCGCAAAATCGCTGAACAAGCCGGTTTTATTACCGCCGATAAAAAAGACAGTACCGGTATTTGCTTTATCGGTGAACGGCGGTTCCGCGAGTTTCTCAGTCGCTATATTCCGGCGCAGCCCGGTGAAATGCGTACCCCAGAAGGTGAACTGATTGGCGAACATTCAGGCCTGATGTATTACACACTCGGTCAGCGTCAGGGGCTGGGCATTGGCGGCCGGGTTAACAGCACCGGAGAGCCATGGTTTGTCGCGGGCAAAGATATGGAACAGCGCATTTTGTATGTGGTTCAGGGCGAACATGAATGGCTGTATAGCACAGAATTAACTGCTGAGCAGCTGTCCTGGGTTGCTGGCAAAAAGCCCAAGTTTCCATGCCGCGCTGCTGCCAAAACCCGCTATCGGCAACCTGATCAGGCCTGCATCATTGATCAAAATGCAGATGGCCAGATCGTCGTCACTTTTGATGACAAACAGCGTGCCGTGACACCAGGTCAATCAGTGGTGTTTTATCAGGATGATGTTTGCCTCGGCGGTGGCATTATTGTTGATACCAATGCTCCGGGAGTGCATCCATGAGAAAAGCCAATCCTTATCAAGATCGGGTGATTGCTCTGTCGGCATTGATGCAAACAGTAACACTGGTCCAGCAAATTGCTGATAGTGGTCAGATTAATAATGACGACTTCAGCACAATGCTTGGCAGTTTAGTGGCGACAGATGCAACCAGTACTGCTGACGTTTATGGTGGTATTGAAAATTTACGCACCGGTCTGCTGCAATTTAATCAGCAACTTTCCAAGAAAAAATCCGCCAAGGATGTCGTGTTGTTGCGTTACGCCATTGGCCTGATGCATTTGGAACGTAAATTGGCCAAACGGCCGGCGATGCTGGATTTAATCAGCCGTGAAATTGAACAAATTCCCCAGCAGATCGAATATTTCGGCAGCATTACCAGCCCGCAGGTGGTAGCACGATTTGCCAATATCTATGAGCGTACGGTCAGCGAATTAACGCCGCGCGTACAGGTGTATGGAGATGCCAGCTTTTTGCAGCAGCCGGATAATGTCAATAAAGTCCGTGCTTTATTACTGGCGGGAATTCGCGCCGCAGTGTTATGGCGGCAAAAAGGTGGCAATCGCTGGCAGTTTATTTTCGCCAGTAATAAATTACTCAATACCGGCGCCGAGTTGTATCAAGCTTTATAAATTGCTGTTAAAACACGTCTCATAAAAAAAGACTGTTTCCACATTTGGAAACAGCCTTTTTGTTTTTGCTCAGGCTAATTAACTTGCCGTCGCCTGTTTGTATTCTTCCAACTCATGGAAGTTCAGGTAACGGTAGATTTCATCGGCCATCGGCTGGATACCGGCGACTTTTTCCATATACTCAGCTACGGTCGGGATCCGGCCGAGACTGGCAACAACCGCCGCTAATTCTGCTGAGGATAAATACACATCAGCGCCATTACCCAGACGATTCGGGAAATTACGCGTAGAAGTCGATACCACTTTGGCGTTATCCGCTACCCGGGCCTGATTACCCATACACAACGAGCAACCTGGCGTTTCCGTACGGGCACCGACGCGGCCGAAGGTGTTATATATTCCCTCTTCGGTCAGCTGATGTTTGTCCATTTTGGTCGGCGGTGCCACCCATAATTTAACGGGTAAGTTGCCCATATTTTCCAGCACTTTACCAGCAGCACGGTAATGGCCAATGTTAGTCATGCAAGAACCGATAAAGACTTCGTCGATTTCTTCGCCGGCAACTTCGGATAACGGTTTAATATCATCCGGATCATTCGGGCAGGCTAATAAAGGCTCTTTAATATCATTCAAATCAATTTCAATGACCGCAGCATAGTCGGCATCGGCATCCGGTTCCAATAACTGTGGATCAACCAACCAGGCTTTCATGGAATCGATACGACGCTGCAAGGTTCGTGGATCTTCATAGCCCTCGGCAATCATCCATTCCATCAAGGCAATATTGGACTGCATAAACTCGATGATTGGCTCTTTATTCAGACGCACAGTACAACCATTGGCGCTTCGTTCGGCCGAGGCATCAGACAGTTCAAAAGCCTGCTCGACTTTCAAATCCGGCAGGCCTTCTATTTCCAGTACCCGACCGTTAAAAATGTTTTTCTTGCCCTTCTTCTCAACGGTCAGCAAACCTTCCTGAATCGCTGCATAAGGAATGGCATTAACCAAATCCCGCAAGGTAATACCCGGTTGCATTTCACCTTTGAAACGCACCAACACAGATTCCGGCATATCCAGCGGCATTACGCCTAAGGCGGCTGCAAACGCCACCAAACCAGAACCTGCTGGGAAACTAATACCAATCGGGAAACGGGTATGAGAATCGCCGCCAGTACCGACAGTATCGGGCAAAATCATCCGGTTCAGCCACGAGTGAATAACACCATCACCGGGACGCAACGATACACCGCCACGGGTACTGATAAATTCCGGTAATTCGTGTTGCAGCTTAATATCAACGGGTTTTGGATAGGCTGCGGTATGACAGAAAGACTGCATCACCAAATCGGCCGAAAAGCCTAAACATGCCAGTTCTTTAAGCTCATCACGGGTCATTGCCCCCGTGGTATCTTGCGAACCGACTGTGGTAACCGTTGGCTCACAATAGGCGCCGGGACGAACACCATTGACGCCACAGGCTTTACCGACCATTTTTTGCGCCAGCGTATAG
>DASSWO010000152.1:0-4870 GCA_035704795.1 Methylophaga sp.
ATAAAAGCCGGTTTCTTCCTTGAAATACTTAACAGCTATTTACCTTTCATCGCTGCCGTCTTCCATGTTTTTAAGAATTTTGTAGGCAATAACACCAATGACCGCTATGGTCAGAACCACTGAAACAATGGCGCCTATAGCAACTGCATCCATAAGGCTTCTCCTGTATCCAATACCAGTGACCGCTCAGCCACTTATTACGACTGCCTTACTCACCACCACCTAACTGGTGAACATATACAGCCAGTTTCTTAATTTCGGTTTCACTCAGACGCTGGGTTTCAGTGCCGTCATATTCAGGCTCTTCATCCCATTGCTCGGCTTCCAATTTAACAGCCAGTTTCTCATTCCAGCTAGGCATGACAGCAATACGTGTTTCTGGGTCACTGGTATCGTTCACACCGTGCAAAATTGTTCGACGAATTTCGTCTGGTTCACCGGAAAAACGCCAAACTTTATCAGACAGATTGGCAGAACCTAATTGCTGAATACCCTGAGCTTCTGGTCCGTGGCAAGCAACACAACCTTTCTCATTGTATAATTTCCAGCCTGCCTCAGTTGTCTCGCCTTTCGAACTGTTGATAACAAACTGAACAAGTTGATCAACCTCTTCGTCAGTCAATAATTCTTTATGGGCAGGCATCATACCCTGACGACCTCTCGCCAGTGTTTCGACGATTGTGCCGACACTGCCGCCATACAACCATACATCGTCAGCCAGAATCGGATAACCCGAACCCGCTTGAGGAATGCCGCCGGTACCATGACAGGCTGCACAGTTATCACCGTATAGAACCTTACTTGAGCCGACCGCATAGTTACGCAGTTCCTCATCTTCAAGAATTTCTTCGGCACTCATGACAGCCAATTTATCTTCGAATGGTGCACGCTTAGCTTCAATTTCAGCCAAATTTTCTTTGTATTCTTCGATTTGTGACCAGCCTAGTAAGCCCTCAGTACTATCGTTGACCAACGGTAAAGACGGATACAGAATAAAGTAGACCAATACCAATAATCCGCTTAGATACAAGGCAATGATCCACCAACGTGGTGGTGGGTTGGTTAGCTCAGTTATGCCATCCCACTCATGACCCGTATCCGGACATTCATGCGGATTTTTGTCGTTATCAGCCATCTTTTTTCTCCGAATTCCCTACAGCATCATCGTCCAGTGGTAAGTTACGATGTGCTTCCAGTTTGTCTTTATTTTTCGGGCGTAATACCCAGATATACATACCCAACATTAACAAAAAAATGATGATCGTCAGGATGGTACCGATCCAATCATTTATCGTCATTGCTCCCCAGTTGGTCTCAAAATAAGACTGGAGTTTATTCACGATAATCTCTGCCTGGTTCAAATTTCACCATGGTGCCCAGCACTTGCAGATAAGCGACTAAAGCTTGCATTTCGGTTTTGCCTTCGACAGCTTCAGCAGCACCGAGGATGTCTTCATCAGTATACGGCACACCTAAAACTTTCATCGCTTTCAAGCGTTTCTCTATACCTTCACCATCAATAGTGGCTTCATCCAGCCATGGATAACGCGGCATAATCGATTCCGGCACTACGCTGCGTGGATCACGTAAGTGCTGAATATGCCAGGCATCTGAATACTTGCCACCGACTCGAGCCAAGTCAGGACCGGTACGCTTGGAACCCCACTGGAAAGGATGATCATATTTTGACTCAACCGCCAGCGAATAATGACCATAACGATCTTTCTCATCACGGAACGGGCGCACCATCTGTGAATGACACAGATAACAACCCTCACGCTGATAAATATCACGACCGGCTAATTCCAATGCCGTATAAGGGCGAACACCTTTTAGCTCTTCGTATTCCGGAAACACATCATCTTCAAAAGTGGTATCCAGATAAAATAGAGGCACGATTTCAACAATACCGCCAACCGATACTACCAATGCCGTTGCCAGAGCCAATCCCCATACATTCTGCTCTACCCACTCCTGGAAGCCTACACGCTTATTTTTTTTATGTTTAGCCATTCCGATTTCCTCAAATATTCGCTGCAGTGGCCAATTCAGCAGACGGTTTAGCAATTGCCTGGCGAATGGTAACGGTGACGTTGTAAAGCATGATCACGGCACCTGCGAAGAAGATGAAACCACCGATGGCACGCATCGCGTAGTAAGGATGCATTTGCGCAACGGATTCCACGAAGGTATAGGCCAAATTGCCATATTCATCATAAGCACGCCACATCAGGCCTTGCATGATCCCAGCTACCCACATTGCAGTGATATAAATTGCGGTACCAATCGTCGCCAGCCAGAAATGCAGATTGACCAACTTAATAGAGTACATACGGGTGGCCCACATTCGTTCGACCATGTGATATAGCGCACCAATTGAAATCATTGCCACCCAGCCTAAAGCACCGGAGTGTACGTGGCCAATCGTCCAGTCAGTGTAGTGTGATAAAGCATTTACGGTTTTTGATGCCATAACCGGACCTTCGAAGGTTGACATGGCATAAAATGCCAACGAGACAATCAGGAATCGTAAAATATAGTCAGTGCGTAATTTGTCCCACGCACCACTTAACGTGAACATACCATTAAGTGCTCCACCCCATGATGGAATGATCATGGCCAGCGAAATAGCGGCACCCAATGAACCCGTCCAGTCAGGTAACGCTGTATATTGCAAATGATGCGCACCCAACCAGACATAACCAAATACCAAAGCCCAGAAGTGAATAACTGACAAACGGTAAGAATAAATTGGCCGGTTAGCCTGTTTTGGTACGAAGTAGTACATAATGCCCAGGAAGCCGGCCGTTAGCAAGAAACCCACCGCATTATGGCCCCACCACCACTGTATCATTGCATCCTGAACGCCTGAGAAAATCGAATAAGACTTCCATAAACCGACTGGAATAGACAAGTTATTAACAACATGCAGATAGGTAATCATGATCATCATTGCCAGAAAGAACCAGTTGGCAACGTAGATGTGAGAATTCTTACGAATCGATAAGGTCATGATAAAGTTGAACATATAGGCAATCCAGACCACAGCGATCAGGATATCTAAAGGCCATTCCATTTCAGCATATTCTTTTGACTGGGTGAAACCCATAGGCAGGGTGATAAGTGCGCCTACCCAAACCAGATTCCAACCCCAGAAAGTAAACCAAGCCAGTTTATCACTCCACAAACGGACACCAGAGGTGCGCTGAACCACGTAAAAAGCTGTTGCCATTAACGTACAACCGCTGAAGGCGAAAATGACCGTGTTAGTGTGTAATGGACGCAAGCGGCCAAAAGAAATGTAGGGATTGTCAAAGTTCAGTACCGGCCAGGCCAGTTCTGAGGCGATCCAAACGCCAATACCCGTACCAATGACCAGATAAACACAGGCCATGTAGGCAAACCACTTGACGATGTCATAGTTGTATTGCTCTTGCTTCGCTTGCATAGCGATCACACCTTATTCTGTGAGTTACTCTCTCGACTTCTCGTTCTTGAAACAGAAGCAGACCCATCTCATTTTTAACACCAAAGCTATGACAAAGTTTAACCTAAAAAGTCTTACACTATCGCAGTCAATTAATTGATCTGCCTGAATTTAAGTTAAATATTTTGTAAAACTGCATCGGACAGTTAGTTTGGCGAGGGTGAATTTTCCTGACTTGCATCAGGAGGGTCAAGAAGAATGCACTTTTTTATCTACAGATTGGCCAGCATTTTATTTAGAAACAGTGACTTGCCGCACAGACTGATGCAGTCATAAAAATGTCAAATTGAGAATGATTCTGAATTATCCCGCAAAGCGATTATAAACTTGCGCAGATCAGTGGCTTACGACCTTCAGCCATCAATAAATTAAAGGTCCGGCAAGCTGGGCCCAGATCCATAAATTCGGCGGCCAATCCGGCAGAACGAAACTCTTGCATCAATAACGCAGTGTTAGCATTCATATGCTCATTGGTAACCACAATTAAAACGTCATATTCAAAGGATTCAAGTGTCGAAAATAACAATGGTATATGGGTGGGTTCAATAAAGTTTGGAGCGGAGAATTGCAGTTGTTCACTGCTCAGAATAAAACTACCCGTCAGACGTTGCATCTGACCGTCGGCTAACTGGATCAGTAGAAAACCGTCACCGTAATCGCGGATTTGATGCGCGCCGGTGATGGTCTCCTGACTGATTTTCATTATTTAAGACAGATCAGCTGCTTCATTAACACGGTCACGTAACTCTTTACCCGGCTTAAAATGTGGAACATATTTTTCGTCCAGTTCAACCGATTCTCCGCTTTTTGGATTACGGCCTAAACGTGGTGGACGATGATGCAAAGTAAAGCTGCCAAATCCACGGATCTCAATACGATCACCGCGCGACAAACTATCACTCATTTGTTCCAAAATCAATTTGACGGCCAACTCGACGTCACGATAATTCAATAGAGATTGTTTCTCAGATAGGATGTCTATCAAATCAGATTTGGTCATGTATTCAAATTTCCCGGCAAAATGCTAAGCCATAACTGGCTCATCAGTGATTGCTCTGTACTTCTGTTGAGAGCAAAAAACAGGCACCCGGCGCTGCCGGATGCCTGCCCAATGACAGTTTTAGCTGCCTTTTTGATCCATTTGCTCTTTGAGCAAATCACCCAGCGTCGTATTGCCAGATGGAACGTTGCTGTACTCTTTCACGGCTTCAGATTCTTCTTGATCATCTTTGGCCTTGATAGACAGGTTCAACGTACGATCTTTACGTGACATGCCGGTAAATTTGGCTTCCACTTCGTCACCTATGTTCAGCACTTTGCTGGCATCTTCAACGCGTTCACGGGCGATATCAGCGGCACGAACGTAACCTTCTACGCCTTCAA
>DASSWO010000165.1:0-4371 GCA_035704795.1 Methylophaga sp.
TGCTGGCCACTGTATTGAATGCCCTTGCTTTACAAGATGCATTAGAGCGCAATGGTACTTTTTGCCGGGTCATGTCAGCGATTCGCATCCATGAAGTGTGTGAAGATTATCTGCGCCGGCGTGCTATTCGGCATTTGGAAAAAGGTCGGGTAGTCATTTTTGCTGCCGGTACCGGTAATCCTTTTTTTACCACCGATTCAGCCGCCAGTTTACGGGCAGTCGAAATCGGTGCGGATTTGATGTTGAAAGCGACTCAGGTCGATGGTGTTTACGATGATGATCCGCGTAAAAATCCTAATGCCGTTATGTATTCAACGTTAAGTTACGACGAAGTCATTAATAATCGCCTGGCGGTGATGGACACCACGGCAGTCGTCATGTGCCAGGAACAAAAAATGCCTTTACGGGTATTTAATGTGCATCAGTATGGCAACCTGACTGACATCATTTATGGTAAAGATGTCGGTACGTTGGTGAAATAGGATTCGAAGATGATTGACGAAATTGAAAAAGACGCCGCTGAGCGGATGCAAAAAAGTGTTTTAGCGCTCAATACAGCAATGGCAAAAATCCGTGCCGGCCGTGCTCATACCAGCTTGCTGGATCATGTGATGGTGCCTTATTACGGCTCAGATGTGCCGTTAAGCCAGGTTGCCAACGTCGGTATTGAAGACTCCCGTACTATCAGCGTTACACCATGGGAAAAAAACATGGTGTCCGTTATCGAAAAAGCCATCATGACGTCTGATCTGGGTGTTAACCCGAACAGTGCGGGGATGACTATTCGTGTTCCTATCCCGGCATTGACTGAAGAGCGTCGTCGGGATTTGGTGAAAGTTGCCAAATCGGAAGCTGAAAATGCCCGTATCGCGGTGCGTAATATTCGCCGTGATGCCAATGGCACAGTGAAAGATCTGCTTAAAGACAAAGAGATCTCAGAAGATGAAGCTCGGGTTGCAGAAGAAAATATTCAAGAGCTGACCAACACCACCATCAAAAAAATTGACGACGTTCTGGCTGATAAAGAAACTGATCTGATGGAAGTGTAACCGCTAAGGTCGCGGACACTATGCAGGCGTCAGCCAGATCTACTCCCCGTCACATTGCCATCATTATGGATGGCAATGGCCGCTGGGCAAAACAACGTTTACAACCTCGTTTTATGGGGCATCGTGCCGGTGTTCGCGCAGTTGAGGGCATCGTCAAGCATTGTGTCGCCTGCGGCGTCGAAGTCCTCAGTTTATTTGCATTCAGCAGTGAAAACTGGCGCCGGCCGGGTAAAGAAGTGGATCTGTTGATGGAGCTTTTCAGCCACGCGCTGGATAATCAGGTCAAACGGCTGCACCAAAACAATATTCGTTTAAAAGTTATTGGCAATATCGCGGGTTTTTCTGACAGCCTGCAACAAAAAATCCACGCCGCTGAAACCCTGACCCAAAACAATAGCAGTCTGATTATCAATATCGCTGCCAATTACGGCGGCCGCTGGGATATTACCCAAGCGGTGCAAAAGCTGGCACAGCAAGTTGCTGATGGTGAGCGCAGCGCAGATTCACTGACCGAAACAGATATTTCCAATCATTTGATTACCGCTGATCTGCCCGAGCCGGACTTGTTTATTCGCACCGGTGGCGAGCAACGGATCAGCAATTTCTTAATGTGGCAGCTAACCTACACGGAGTTGTATTTCACCGAAACGCTATGGCCGGAATTTAATGCGAAGGCGCTGGATCAGGCAATCGCGTGGTTTGGCAAACGTGAACGTCGCTTTGGCCGGACTTCTGAGCAGGTGCAGGGACGCGAAGATGCTTAAACAACGGTTGCTGACAGCGGCTATTTTGATCCCGCTGATTGTTCTGGCGATTTTGTTATTGCCAAGCGTTGGATTTTTAGTGCTTATGGTGATTGCCGCAGGTTTGGCTGGGTGGGAATGGCTGACCATGATAGGGGTTAACAATAAGCTATTACGCACGGCTGGTATTGTTGTGCTGCTATTACTGGCATTACTGAGTTTGCCGATGCTGAAAAGTCAAAGCATGCTGATGTTTTTGCTGGTTTATTGGTTGGTCGTTAGCCTGTTAGTGATGATTTTCGCCCATCGGCCGACACCGGTTTATGTTAATCAGCTGCTGCAAAATCAGTTGGTAAGTTTTTTACTGGCAGTCGTGACCTTATCTGGTTTTATTTACAGCGCGTTATGGTTACATGGTCTTGCCAGCATCGGCCCGCAGACAGTGATATATCTATTGATAGTTGTCTGGTTAATGGATACCGGCGGTTATTTTTTTGGTAAACGCTATGGCAAACATAAACTGGCCACCGCTATCAGTCCCAATAAAACCTGGGAAGGTCTGGCCGGTGGTTTGTTGCTAACCAGTGTGGTCTTTTTTATCAGCATTGCGATTGGCTTACCGGCAGAACTTGGCATGCTGAATTGGTTAGCATTAACCATACTGGCGGCGTTGGCATCAGTGATTGGCGACTTATTCGAAAGTCTGATTAAACGTAGTTATCACATTAAAGACAGTGGCCAGTTATTACCAGGCCATGGTGGCATCCTTGATCGCGTTGATAGCTTATTGGCGGCCAGTCCGGTATTCGCTGCTGGTTTGTATCTGGCAGGCGTGCGTTAGTGACAAAACAAGTCACTATTCTGGGCTCGACCGGGTCAATTGGTGTCAGCACATTGGATGTGTTGTCACGACATCCTGATGATTATCAGGTTTATGCATTGGCAGCGAATCGCTCGGTTGAGGCTTTATTTGCCCAATGCTGTCAGTTCAAACCCAAAATTGCGGTCATGCTGGATCAAGATAGCGCTAAACAACTTGCTGAAAAATTGGCAGCGCAACAATTAACGATTGAAGTGCGTACCGGTGATCAGGCGCTGATCGATATATCGGCTGCGGCTGACACGGATATTGTCGTTGCGGCGATTGTTGGTGCGGCTGGTTTAATGCCGACATTGGCTGCCGCCAAAGCCGGGAAACGCATTTTGCTGGCTAACAAAGAAGCATTGGTGATGAGTGGTGCGTTATTGATGCAGGCAGTAACCGAAAGCGGCGCCGAATTATTACCGGTTGATAGTGAACACAATGCGATCTGGCAATGTTTACCGGTGGGAGAGACCCAACAGTACCAATTTGCCGAGAAAGGGATTCGACGGATTATTTTGACCGCGTCAGGCGGTCCGTTTCGCGACTGGGATTTGGCCGATTTGGCCGATGTGACACCGGCGCAGGCGGTTGACCATCCCAACTGGTCGATGGGCCAGAAAATTTCGGTCGATTCAGCCACCATGATGAATAAAGGGCTGGAAGTCATTGAGGCACATTGGCTGTTTGGTTTACCGAGCAGTCAAATTGATGTGGTGTTACACCGACAGAGTATTGTGCATTCGATGGTCGATTACGCTGATGGCTCGGTGCTGGCGCAGATGGGTAACCCTGATATGCGTACACCCATCACCAACACGCTGGCCTGGCCAAAACGAATTGATTCCGGTGTGGCGCCACTTGATTTGGTGAAAGCCGGCCGCCTGGATTTTGCGCAGGCTGATTTTGACCGGTTTCCCTGTCTGAAACTTGCTTACCAGGCTTTAAATACCGGTGGCACCAGTACTGCTATTTTAAATGCCGCCAATGAAGTCGCGGTTGAAGCTTTTTTACAAAGCCAAATTCGCTTCACAGAGATTGCCGGGATTATTGATCAGGCTCTGAACAAGATTGAATCCGTGCCGGTTGATGATTTGGCAACAGTACTGGCTGCTGATAAGGCGGCACGTCAGGTTGCTGCAGGGCTGATTAACTGATGCAATCGTTATTTTATTTCATTATTGCCCTCAGTTTACTGGTTGTCATCCATGAGTTTGGCCATTATTGGGTCGCGCGGCGCTGCGGCGTAAAAGTGCTGAAATTTTCAGTCGGCTTTGGCAAAGCTTTATGGTCGCGTACCGGTAAAAATGGTACTGAATTTGTGATTGCCGCTTTACCGCTCGGCGGTTATGTGAAAATGCTCGATAGTCGCGAAACTGACGTTACTGAGGCCGAAAAGCCGTTGAGTTTTGATCAGCAGTCATTAGGTAAGCGTGTGGCAATTGTGTCGGCCGGACCTGCCGCCAATTTATTATTTGCGATTTTCGCCTACTGGTTAATCCTGGTGATGGGCGTGCCGGGTAGCAAACCGATCATTGATGAGGTCGTTGCCGACTCTCCGGCGGCGCTGGCGCAATTACAATCCGGTGATGAACTAATTGCCATTAATGGTAAAAAAACACCCACCTGGAATAGTGTATTTCAGCGCTGGCTGGATCATGCCCGGGATGGGGATAAAGTCACGATTACCGTGTTAAGTGACGGCATCAGTCATGAA
>DASSWO010000186.1:0-7347 GCA_035704795.1 Methylophaga sp.
GGTTTATCATGAAGTGACGCAGCAATTAATTTATCGCAACGGTACCAAGCGCCCACGTAATATTGCACAGCTTGGCAATGGTCAATTAGAAGTGCTTGCCGATAGTAGCCATGTTGAACAATTGCAGAGATTAAAAAAAGAGGTACCGGGACTGGACTGGATCGTCAATGATAATATTGACAGCACGGGTTTGTTAGAACTGCTCCAGCTGGAGTTGATTGATTACACTATCGCTGATTCTAATGAAATGTCTGCGAACCAGGGGCTCTACCCAGAGTTGCGGGTAGCCTTTGATATTTCTGATCCCCAGCCTTTGGCCTGGGCTTTGAAAAAAAGCCGAGATATCAGCTTGTATCAGGAGGTTATTAATTTTTTTGATACGATTGAAGAAAATGGTTTTCTGGATCGGTTAATCGAACGTTACTATGGGCATATCCGCCGGTTTGATTATGTCGATAGTCGCGCTATTAACCGACGAATTCTGACCCATTTACCGGAATACCAAGAATGGTTTATGCAGGCCGGTGAACAATATGGTTTTGACTGGCGATTACTCGCAGCGATTGCCTATCAGGAATCACATTGGAACCCTCAGGCTGTGTCCAGTACCGGTGTAAAAGGATTAATGATGTTGACCCGTGCAACTGCTGAACAAATGGGCGTCGAAGATCGTCAGGACCCCAAACAAAGCATCATGGCTGGAGCTGCCTATCTGGATTTAATGCGAGATCGTTTGCCCGAGCGGATTCAGGAACCGGATAGAACTTGGATGGCTCTGGCGGCCTATAATATTGGTATGGGCCATTTGGAAGACGCCCGTATACTGACGGAGACCAATGGCGGTAATCCAGATCGCTGGACCGATGTTCGTGAAAATCTGCCGCTACTGACACAAAGAGAATGGTTTGAAAAAACCCGCTATGGTTATGCGCGTGGTAATGAACCAGTGCGTTACGTGGCAAATATTCGCCGTTATTACGATATTATGCTGCAACACAACACTGTTAATCCGACTGAAATCATGCCAATAGAGCCACCCACTGGCCCCAGCCAGTCACTGCCCGCCGCTTTATAAAATATATGAAAAAGCCCGCATAAAGCGCAGTGCAGTTCACTTAAGCAGTGATGCCTTGTAATTAACCTGATAACGGGTCTTAGACATCTTAACTGCCCTGGGCCTTGAAGGCCTGGGGCGTTTTTTTAAGAAGAGTATGACGATATTTCCTCTGAGGTCTTTCAATCTTTTCGGGGTGTTGGCTGGCGATGCAGCAACCGCCATATTGATAAGCGCTGCCGCTATAAACTGACAGGCAAACTTGAAGCTCACATCATCCGGGCTATAACCATGACTGACAGCGGCAAGGCTGGCTTCACGTCTTATCAGGTTATAAGCCAGTAGCAATCCCCATAATTCCTGATAAACCAACTCAACGGTTTTGCTACGTAATGTCAATGCGTTATGTTACATACTGCTTTTGATGTCTCGAAAGCCAAGTTCAATCGTAAACGTTGATGATAAAACGTCATCAATACTGATACTCAGCCGACGGGCAATTTCGATAAGCGGCTCATTGCGGAAAAAGGCCATACCCACCACCAGCCAAAGCACGTATTCACTGACCAGCTTTCTCCGCCGTATCGTTACCTGATTGATATGCTGAGTGGCCTGTTGCAACCAATCCTATGGGATATGCTCTGGCCGATCAGGGGTAATAATCGCTGCTGACTAAATCAGAAAAAAGAGACTGAACAGGCATAAAAAAACGCCAGTGATATTGCTATCACTGGCGTTTGATCTATTTGCTGCGTCAGTCAAATGCGCTTAACTGATCAGCATTGCCCATAAAGCGAGCTTTTTTGTCTTATGAAAATGGCGGTTATTTTTCAGCGGCCGCTTTTTCAATCAAATGATCAACCACATTCAGCATATCTTCGAGACTACCAGCTTGCGGCGCATCAGTACGGTATTTACCATCGACAATCATCGCCGGCACACCAGTAATGCCAGAGGTTTGACTCATGACTAATGCTTTTTTGACTTGCGTTTGCACGGTAAAAGAATTCATTTGTTTGGCAAACGCTTCACGATCAATCCCCTGCTCTTCAACAAAATCCAGCAATTCGTCTTCTGTGGTCAAACGTCGTTTTTCAACATGGATGGCATTAAATAATTTGGGGTGCAACATTTCCAAATCACCCGTTTGTTCGGCAGCATAAAACACCCTTGCCAATTGCAGCCAGCTATCACGGAAAATCGCGGGCACCAGCTTAAATTCCACATTGTCAGGCAGTGTTTCTTTCCATTCCGATACCTGGGGATCCAGACGGAAACAATGCGGGCAAGAATAGGAAAACAACTCGACCACCTGCACTTTTTGACTGTTATCATTTCGTGGCATTTGTTTACCGGTTTCTGCGTAATGCTTACCAAGTTGATAATCAGCTGCACTGACGCCCAACGGCAGCAACCACATTGCCGGTAACAGCAGTAACGTTTGCATCATTTTTTTCATCATTGTTTCCTTCTATTTACAACGTGCCATAAGAATGCAGGCCTGATAAGAACATATTGACACCTAAAAAGGCGAATAAGGTCACGAACAAACCAACTATTGCCCACCATGCCATTGGCACACCACTCCAACCTTTAGTCATACGCATATGCAGCCAAGCAGCGTAATTCAACCAGACGATCAGCGCCCAGGTTTCTTTAGGGTCCCAAGACCAGTAACCGCCCCAGGCTTCTGCCGCCCACAAAGCGCCCAGTATCGTGGCCACAGTAAAAAATGCAAACCCCAGTGCAATGCTTTTGTACATGACATCATCCATCAGGTTTAGCGATGGCATCGTCTGCACCCATGAACTGGATGGATTTTTTTCATGGCGCCAGGCGACCAATAAATAAGCCACACCAATCATGGCTGCCATAGCAAAGGCGCCGTAACCAATAAAATTGGCCGGCACATGAATTTTCATCCAATAGCTCTGCAAAGCGGGGACTAATGGCTGGATCTCATGCGCATTACGCTCAAACATATACCAAAGCTGGAAAAACACTGCTGCTGAAATCACCAGTAAAACAAATCCACCGAGCTTACGGGTCTGGTAACGGCGCTCGTAAAACAAGTACAACAGCGCGGTGACCACAGCAAATAATATAAACACTTCATAGAGATTACTGACCGGGATATAGCCAATATCCTCGCCCATCATATGCGTTTCCCGCCAGCGCACCATCAAACCGGTCATACCAAATGTGGTTGCCGTCCAGGTCAGCACCGTGCCCATTTTTTCCAGATAATCAGAGTGACGCCACAGGCCGGTAAAATAGGTTACTGTCGCCGCCAGAAATAAGGCGCTCATCCACATCAATGCGGATTGACTGGCCAGCAAATATTGCAACCAGAAATTATTATCGGCACGGCTTAGATCAGAGCCATACAATTGCAAGGCCAATAAACTAAGTACAGCGACAGCGATACTGTGCCAACGAAAAGCCGGCCAGAACTGCCCTAAAAAGCCCATGGCAATTGCCGTCATGATCAAAATGCTGGTTTCATAAACATCCAGCGATGAATGATAGACAGCTAAGATGCCAATGGTTGCCAGCAACAATAACAGCGGCCACCACCAGTTGCTGCGCGGATTTTTTTGCGTTAATTCAGTTGATATCATTGGCTTCTCTTCATTCGAACAACTTGCCGGATTAGGGCTTACCAGACCCGGTAGAGTTCCCGTGGGCTCCGGCCAGCAACTGTTGCTGGCTTACAAAAACGGCATCAAATTCACGCGGGTTACGATTGCTGGTGCCAGCCATTAATACTTTGCTACCGCTGCCATCGGCTTCCAGCCATAACCAAATCCGGCGCTGTGGCAAATAAAACAATAAAAAAACACCCACTACCAGCAACAAACAACCGAAATAAACCGTATTTTTGCCCGGCGCTTTGGCGATTTGCAAACCCGTTGATTGGATATGCTCAAAATCATTCAATTTTAAAAACACGGGCGAACCATATCTCGGCAGACTACCAATGGCATCGACGGCATCCTGTAGAAACTGAACCTGCTCTGGATCTTCCGGATTCGCATTGGGCACAATTTCAGTAAAGTACATTCGGGCCAGCATTTCCCGCAACATGCCCAGATAAGCCGGCGCTAAATTATCACGCTCTGCTTCAGGTAATTCATTTTCAACAAAGTTACGCACTTCATCAAAACCGCCACGCATAAACATTTTTATCAGCGTTTCCAGCGTCGACTGCAGACTTTCTTCCAATTGCGGATCTTTATCCGGTAACACCGATAAAGCATCACGCATCATGGCATTTGCAACGCGCTCTGTTTTGTCCGGATCTCTAAGTGCAGCATTGAAAGCCATAAACTTATCCAGCTCACCATTTTCATCGACAGGTAAATACAGATAAGCAAATTCTTCTGCCGGGCTGTTGCGGACGCCGCTTAAATAAAACTCCCGACCATCACGCGGCACCGGCAACATGTAGTTTTCATATTCGCGGGCTTCGCCGGTCGGTGCCCGCAGTTTATAACCAATACTCGGTCCAAAATTACGAATGTTATCCGGATCGTCTTCAGTCGGATCCGCATTGATATTAAATGGCCGGAAGTTGGTCATTTCTAAGCGCAGTGTAGTTTCCCCCCAACGCAACTCACTTTCAGCGAACACTTTGGTTTCCAACGATACCGGTTGTTCACCTATGCGCGTATCCAATGGCCAGGCCTCAATACTCAATTCCGAGCCACCATCACCAAAACTGGCCTGATAAATTGCATGACCTTTATAAATGAGTGGATGGTTTACAGAAATCGTCTCTGCCAACGGCTCATCGCGCTCGGGATCATGGATCAATAAATCCGATTCAAAAGATTTCGGCTGACCATTGGAATAATGCTCAATCCGAAAATCTTCGACTTCAATGCGAAACGGTAAAGCCTGTAGCAAATAACCATCGCGCACCGGTAAAAATGCGACCTCGGCTCCCCGTCCTTCCGGAATACTGACACTGCCTCGAAATGCCAGATCACTGACCGGCAAACGGCTTTCAGCGGGTATATCACGGATCGCCAAATCGCGGGTTTCGATTTTCAGCTTGCCCTGCCACTCAGCGATTTTTAACGGCAAGTTGCTATCCATCAGACCGCCAATACAGATCACCACGATGGCAATATGGGTAAACAAATAACCGAGTCGGTTTAAGCCGCCGCGCATCGCGGAAATCAGTACAGCACCATTTTTTTCGGTTAGCCGGCTACGAAAACCTTGTGCTTTTAACTGTTGCTGATAGACCGGTGTTAACACTGACACCGCTTGAGGCGCTGACCATTCAGCATGATGCTGCATTAACTTCAGTGATTTTTTCTGTACTTTTGTGCGTAGTTGCCAAATATCCCGAATCATCGCCGGTGCATTACGCAATACACAAACGCTGGTAGAAACCACCAGCAAGGTCAGAATCGCTAAAAACCAAACCGCACTGTAGACATCGTACAAACCCAATTTTTCAAATACTTCAAACCAGAATGGACCAAACTTAATCACATAATCGGTATAAGGCTGGTTTTGCTGCAGTACTGTGCCGATTACCGAAGCAATCGCCAGTGTCAGCAATAGCGTGATGGCCAGCTCCATGGAGCCGAGAAAATGCACCAATCGCCGCCGGATAGGCAGCGTGTGCGAGCGGGTATAGGCTTGGTCAGACATAGGCGACAAGTTAGAGCCGGCAACTTACATTAAGTTGCCGGCGAAGGCAGCTATCAGGCTGCAAAATGCAGATCAGTGCAAACCAGAAACGTAGGCCGAAACAGCTTTAATTTCTTCATCAGTCATTCTCTTGGCAATATCACGCATCATGCCATTTGGATCATTAGCGCGCTCACCCTTGGCAAACTTATATAACTGACTTTCGATGTATTTGCTGTACTGGGAAGACAACATCGGCCATTTCGCAGAAGGAATACCTTTACCATTAGGACCATGGCAAGCCATACAAGCTGGAACACCACTCGCGGCATTACCACCACGATACAGCTTACGACCGGCTTCAAGATATTCTGTTGATACCGCACCCGGGGCTATTTCCTGTGAAGAAAAATAAGCGGCCAAATCCAGCATATCCTGCTCGCTCAGTGCCTGTGCAATCGGGTACATAATGGCATTTTCACGTTTACCACTTTTGAAATCAGCCAGTTGCTTGGCAAGGTAACTGGCATGCTGTCCGGCTAATTTTGGGAAGTCAGGCGAAAGGCTATTGCCATCTGCAGCATGGCAGGCAACACAAACAGCAGATTTTTCTTTACCCGCAGATATGTCCCCGGCAGCGATAACCAGGATTGAATTACTCAACGCCAGACCCGCGACCACTGCCAAAAACACATTTTTCATGGTAATTCCTAGATGCTTACTTTTAGATACAAAAACACGCAATATGTTACGCTTATTGAGATATTTTTGCACCTGGAAAGGTTCCATGTCTGAGCTCTATCGCCGTGCCCATTATACGGGCAGCGCCACCCAATTATCACAATTACCCCCTGACGAGGGCATTGAGGTCGCTTTTGCCGGTCGATCTAATGCCGGTAAGTCCAGTGCTATCAACACCATTACCCAGATCAATGCTTTGGCCCGAACCAGTAAAACACCGGGTCGTACACAGATGATTAACTTTTTCACCCTTGATGAACAGCGGGCACTAGTCGATCTACCAGGTTATGGCTACGCCAAGGTGCCCGAAAAAACCAAACTACGCTGGCAGGAAACCCTGGGCAAATATCTGGAGACTCGTCAGAGTCTACAAGGTCTGATGCTGATGATGGATTGTCGCCATCCGTTAAAAGAATTTGATCTGCAAATGTTGCAATGGGCACAAGTAGCCGAATTGCCTGTACATATTTTGCTGACAAAAGCTGATAAGCTCAGTAAAAGTGTTGCCGGCAGTACTTTGCAACAAGTGCGCAGCAATCTGAAAAAAGCCGGTAGTGACGCCACGGCGCAATTATTCTCCTCGCTGAATAAAAGCGGGCGCGACGAAGCCATCGCCAAACTCGACGAGTGGTTTGCAATAAATTCATCTACCGAAATAACGGCCTCCTAACGGACAAACTTTATGTCAGCCAGCCGACGTCAGTTTTTAACCCATCTGATAGCCGGCGGCGCCGCTGCAGGCAGTTTCAGTCTTCCGGTATGGCCGGCCAATTCGCTCAGTGAGCAATTACCGGAGTCCATGCAAAAAGCCGGTGGTGAATTTACCAATTACGGTCAGCCCTCTATCCATGAACAGGCGGTTATCCGTTGGATAGCAGCCAATCAAGATATGCCTGGCAATGGGG